>CAZDQC010000004.1:0-66206 GCA_964507245.1 uncultured Rhodospirillaceae bacterium | reverse complement strand
AGTTGGTTTGTATGACGTATACTTAGGGCTCATGACAGGGTATGATCGGCGGTCACGTTTAGGCGCCAAGATGTGGAGACAACCGTGAATTCCGTGAAGGGAAGCCTTAAAAAAACGCGTATTCCTAGAGTATATTCAAGAAAATAAATTAGCTTGTTTCTGTTCACTGTAACTTAAGTTAATGCCGCTTTCAGACGATCTGCGGCCAGGTTTTGGGCAGCGATTGAATCGTCCAATAAAGGCGCCCAGGAAAAAAAGCCGTGGATCATCCCTTCATAATTTACATGTTCGCAATCGACACCGTCTGCTCTGAGGCGTTCGCCGCAGGCGTGGCCTTCATGGGCAAGGATATCGCATTCTGCCGTGATCAACAGTGTTTTTGGGAGGCCGGCAAAAGTCTCGGCGCGGGCAGGGGAGGCCCGCCAGTCCTTTAGGTCTTGGTCGCTATTCAAATAATGTTTGCGGAAGTAGGGGATCGAATCTGCCGTCAGGGGGCCAAAGCCCTTGCCGAAGGAAGCATACGTTGGTGTGCCGCCCGTGTAATCCATCACGGGATAAACCAGCATCTGAAATGCGATAGAGATGTCTTCGTTGTCTCTGGCTAGTAGAGAGGTGACTAAGGCCAAGTTACCACCTGCACTATCGCCGCCGACGCCAATCTTATCCGCCCGGACACCCATACTATCTGCATTTTCAAACAGCCATTTCGTGGCGGCATAACTGTCATCGACAGCAGCTGGAAATTTTGACTCTGGTCCCATTCGGTAATCTACAGACATGACAAAAATTTTTGCATCACGGCAAATTGCGCGGCAGACGGAGTCATGGGAGTCCAGATCACCGATAACATGGCCTCCGCCATGAAAGTAGACCATGGCACCGACGGGCCCATCAGTCCTTTCTGATCTGTATATCCGCACAGGGATTGCTCCTGCCGGACCAGGAATTGTGCGGTCTTCTATATTGCCAACCTCGATTAAGGTCGTATCACGAGATTTAGCCGTTTCTGTCATTTGCCTGCGCGCATCTTTGGGGCTCAACTTGTGCATAGGTTTTAGATCTTGGGCTTTCATGGCCTCCAGCAGTTGAAGCAGTTGGGGTTTCATTGCCATCGGACTATTTCCTTTACGAATTTCACTAGTATTGAACGCCCTGAGATAGCGCGCCGTCCACTAACAAGTTGGTGCCGGCAATAAAGCTGGCTAGGGGGCTGCATAAAAAGACCGTTGCATCAGCTACTTCTGCGGGTGTCCCCATTCGGCCCATTGGGTTCATTGCTAGAGCCCCTTCGAAGAGTTCGGGCAATTCCAGTTCACGTTTATTCCAGATACCACCTTCAAAATATATTGTCCCCGGTGATACCGTATTAACACGTATACCTTTAGGTGCAAGGGCATGAGCAAGGTTGGACATGTGGTTTATCAGGGCTGCTTTCATAGAATTATAAGCTCGTACCCCACCAAAATACTGTAGGGCAGAGACGGAACTAATTGCGACGATGGCTCCTGTTTCTGAATTTTCCAAATGTGGTAGGGCCCCATCTATCGTGTGGATTGTTCCCATCATGTCTATGCCAAAGGCGTCATGCCAGGCTGCCGCGGTGTCATCCCCTGCGAGGGCCGAAACATTGGCGACCACGATGTCCAGTCCGCCTAATTCGCTGACAGCCTGGTTTATCCAGCTTTTCAAGGCTAATTCATCGCCCACATCGACGTTTGTGCCCGTGGCCTGAACACCCCTCTCTTGTAGGGCTGAAACGGTTGCCGCCACTTCATCGACATTGCGGGCGCAGATAGCAACATCTGCTCCTTCGGTAGCGAGTCGTTCTACGATAGCTCGGCCTATGCCGCGCGTGCCGCCGGTAACCATCGCTTTCTTGCCCCTCAGTCCCAAATCCATTTCATTCCCCTATTTTAAATTCACGCCAGTCTAACATTGACCTAGACATACGGGTCTAGCGGGATATTGCATTGGTCCGAATGTGTCTTTGACCTCTCGATATTGTCAACTAAGGTCTTGAAACAGGGTGCCGAGGAAATCATGGGCTGGGATCGATGCTGCTTTCAGACAACCTAATTTAGAGCCGATTGAAAGCTCTACTTTTCGTACATGAAGGATTTTTTGAAACCTAATTCGTTATCATCACGTTGACCGGCAGGTTAGTGGGTTTGGTTAAGGCGAAAATAACGTACCAAAATATAAAGATAAGTGGCACGCCCAAAACGGGGGGCACACATTTTGGCCCTTTCCGTTGTATTTGTTATAGCGGTATTGTTCGGATGCTCGAAACTGTAGGCAGGTTGGAAAAGCCATTGTCATGAACGACGTTTTGCAACTCCGTGATTTCCCTGGGGGGTTCAGTGACGAGGCAGCACTGGATGAATTCATGAGCCGGCCCAGTCAGGCCTTGATCAACGACCTGGCGGCGTTGGATGGCGACATTATGGTTTTGGGCGTTGGCGGGAAGATGGGGCCAACACTAGCGCGTCTTGCCAAGCGTGCCGCGCCGGAAAAACGGGTGATCGGAGTTGCACGCTTTTCCGAGGTAGGATTAGTTGAACAGCTGCAACGCCATGATGTGGAAACCATCACTTGCGATTTGTTGGATCGAGACGCCGTGGCGTCGTTGCCAGAGATTCCGAACATTATATTTATGGCAGGGCGTAAATTTGGTTCCACAGGTGCCGAAGACTTGACCTGGGCGATGAATGTCCATGCCCCTGCCATTGCAGCGCAACGGTTCCGTGCCGCTAACATTGTCAGTTTTTCCACTGCTTGCGTTTATCCATTCGTATCAATTTTTTCTCATGGTGCTCATGAAAATACGCCCCTAACCCCACCGCCAGGAGAATACGCCAATTCCTGCGTTGGCCGGGAGCGGGTGTTTGAGCATTTTTCCAACCAATTTGGCACACCCGGGCGTAGCCTCCGCCTAAGTTATGCGATCGATATGCGCTATGGTGTACTGTATGATGTGGCAACCAAGGTTTGGGCTGGCCAAGCGGTAGATTTGAGAATGGGCCATGTCAACGTGATCTGGCAAGGTGACGCCAATGCACAGGCTTTGCGCGCCCTGGGCCATTGTACGACTCCCCACAGCGCATTGAACGTGACAGGACCGGAGGTCACGGCAATTTCCTGGTTGGCTAAAGAATTTGCTAAACGTTTCAACAGGGAGGTTACACTGCAAGGCGAACCGGCACGGGAGGCTTGGTTGATTAACACGGGCCTGGCCGAAAAGTTGTTCGGCTATCCCAAGGTTTCATTGCTTCACATGGTCGATTGGGTCGCGGACTGGGTGGCCCGCGACGGTGCATCGCTGGGAAAACCCACCCATTTTGAAGTTCGGGATGGAAAATATTGATGATCTGATCTGGTTGCCTTTGGTGGCAGCAGATGTGGATAATGCCGTCCGCTTGAATGAGGAGGCGGGCTGGAACCAGATTGCCGACGATTGGCTGTTCATGTTGGGCCACGGAGAGGGTACGGGCGTCCGGTGCGGTGATCTGGTTGCTACATCAATGTTGATACCCCAAGGTGACCGATTTGCCTGGATTGCCATGATCCTTGTTACCAGTGCCTGGCAGCGACGTGGTCTGGCCGGCGGTTTGATGCGTCGTTGCATGGACCGGGCGCAAGAGTTGGATCTGGTCGCGGGCCTAGATGCAACCGAAGCGGGGAGGCAAATCTATCTTCCCTTGGGGTTTAGGGATATTTATCCGTTGAGCCGTTGGCAGGCGGATCTGCCGGGTGGTCATATGCACGAAGGTGTGCGGTTCATGGAGCAGGACGATCTGGATACCGTAGCTAAATTTGATTATTCAGTAGCCGGTGCGGACAGGCGGGCCTTACTTAAACATCTTCAAAATCGGTGTCCGGAACAGGCGTTAGTACTGGAACAAAATGGCGAATTGAAGGGTTTTGTGCTGGCCCGGGATGGCCGGCTAGCGACCCAGATTGGGCCTTTATCGGCTAGGTCGCAGGACGACGCATTAACTTTGTTGGATAGCGTTTTGTCACAAGGTGGATCGGTTTTCTTAGATGCAGCCGATCATCAAAGGAGTTTAGTGATGTGGTTGACTAAGGCTGGGTTTTCCCGGCAGCGGGGTTATATGCGCATGCTGCTTAAACGGGAAGAACCATTGGATGATCCGGCACAAGTCTTCCTGATCGCTGGTCCAGAACTAGGATAGGTCGGAATTGAAAAGGGCTATTTTGTAATTATCCGTCGGGAATGGAAACCACCGACTGAGCTGCGCTGGTGCACTATTCTGTGAAGCAGACAACGCTGGACATAGCTTTTGTAGCGAAACCCGATTTTATATTCACTATGCCGGTAGCTAAGTTCAACCTGGATCAATGCACTCCAATTTTGCAGGTTACTGCGTGTTTGCAGAATGGTGAAGGAACTAATTATGTAAGTGGTTGCAATCCATTTGTCTGCGGCTAATCTGTGTAGGCATAAGTTTTCGGAAAGTGATGATATGGCTGCCTATTTAATCGTGCGTGCTGAGGTTGATACCTCTGTTAGGGATGCTTTTGATGCTTGGTACGAAAACGAACATCTGCCCGATGCCTTGAAGGCTTTTAATGCCCTCAGCGCGAAACGTGGTTGGAGTAGTGTGGAAGCGAATGTCCATATTGCATTTTATGAATTTTTGGACCTGGATACCGCTAACACGCTGTTAAATTCGGATATTTTGAAGGGATTTATTACCGAATTTGATCGCCACTGGGCCGGCAAAGTTGAGCGGACGAGGGAATTAGTTGAGTTCTCGCAAGTGATTTGATTTTCAATGACTTCGGTTAGAATTATGCCGCTCGAAAGAATTTTTGGCGCGCCTTTCTCTTCCTATCACCCTAGCTTCCGAACCTCACCGACAAACCCCAGAAGTCATTGTTGCAAGTCTTAGAAATATCGAATGGTTTTTGAGCTTGAAATAGGTCTCGATTGGTTTGTAGTCAGCCGTCATAGGAATTGGATCGAAATAGCCTATGTCGCCCTTATAGAAACTCAGGGCGTCTGTTAATTCTTCCGCCGATCCGCAGTTGGCCATCCTACAAGACTGCTGTACGTAACTGGATGGTTATTTTATGGAGAAGGTCATGAATTGCCTCAATTCCCAACAGATCGTGGATTATGGAGCGCGGGGCCATCTAACCGTCGAGGGTATATTTTCCGAGACACAAATGAATGAAGCCATTACCGACGCAGAGACCTGGGCAGCAGAGGAAATCGGCAAATTAAATGCTGCAGATCGCGCCTGGTATGTGGAACCTAATATTTCTGATAGAGCTATTTTGCGGAAGCTGGACAATCCAGTCTACCTGAGACCGGTTTTTAGGGCTCTCGCTGGTGACAAAGGGCTCCTTTCACTGGTTGAACAAATCATCGGACCCGGGCCCAAAGTTTTTTTTAGTCAGATATTTTTCAAGGCACCCAATGGTGGTGGTCCCAAACCGGTGCATCAGGATAATTTCTATTTTGGGCCAAATGACAATGAAAGCATGGTGACCGCCTGGGTCGCTCTGGACGACGCAGACGAAAGCAACGGCTGCTTGTATTTCGGTGAAGGCACAAACAATGACAACGTCATTCCCCACATCGCACCAGAAGGGGAACCATTTAATCTGTTAATTCCCGACGATGTGGCTAGTCAATACAAAATGACGCCTGCGCCTGTACGATGTGGTGGGGTCTCCTTTCATCATGGAAATACTCTGCATCAGTCATCGACCAATCGATCGGATAGATGGCGGCGTGCCTGTGCCATGCACTACGGTAATCGCGAGGCGCGACTAGTTAATTCGGCACTGACCTACGACATCGATACCGTGGTGTCGTTCTAGAACCTGGGGGAAAGGATGCCGTTGCATCGGGAAGAATTGCCCAACGAAGTGATTGCGCTGCTGCGTCGGGGCGTGGTGATCCCCGCTCATCCCCTGGCATTGACCGAACAGCGTATTCTGGATGAGCGTCATCAGCGGGCCTTAAGCCGTTACTATATAGATGCTGGGGCTGGTGGCCTGGCAGTGGGCGTGCATTCGACGCAATTCGAAATACGCGACGTAGGTCTGTATGAACCCGTCCTGCGGATGGCGGCGGAAGCCGTGGCCGATTGGACGGAAGAAACCAAAATCATGATTGCTGGTCTGGTGGGATCAACCAACCAAGCAATTGCCGAAGCGGATATCGCGCTTGGCCTTGGCTATCACGCCGGGCTGTTAAGTCTAGCTGCCCATAGAGGTTCCAATGAGGATGAGATAATTGCCCATTGTAGGGCCGTCGGCGATCGCATTCCCTTGGTGGGTTTCTATCTGCAACCGGCTGTAGGTGGTGTTTTATTATCGACGAATTTCTGGCGCCGCTTTGCGGCCATCGATAATGTTATCGCCATCAAAGTTGCACCTTTTCATCGTTATCGGACCCTGGACGTAATGCGTGGTGTGGTCGCTGCGGAAGCAGAAAATCGTATTAGTCTTTACACTGGGAATGATGATCACATCTTTCTGGACTTACTGACCCCCTATGCGTTGAAACGGGGTGAGGAGGAGGTTGTCGTACGCTTCAAGGGTGGTCTATTGGGGCATTGGAGCGTATGGGTCAAACCGGCTGTTGATTATTTGAGTTTGGCACATGGGGCCATTGCGGCGGGTAAAATCGATATGAATTTACTTCAATTGGATAGTCAGATCACCGATGCGAACGGCGCCTTGTTTGATGTAGCCAATGATTTCGCAGGCTGTATTGCTGGGTGTAATGAAGTGTTACGTCGCCAAGGTTTGATGCGGGGTAACTGGTGCTTAAACCCAGATGAAAAGCTTAGCCCAGGTCAGGCTGCGGAATTGGATCGGATAATCGCCCATTACCCACATCTGTGTGACGACGATTTCGTTGCCGAGAATTTAGAACTTTGGCTGGGATGATGTTTGATTATTCATTCATGTCATTTTTGCGCGACCGGGATATTAAGTCGAATATTGATGAAAAGGCAGGAAGCTTTGGTTATCACCCTCACCGCATCTGCCAATCACTGGTCATGGAGTGAGTATGAGTGAGAAACGTCTAGGCATCATCATGAACGGTGTCACTGGCCGTATGGGTAAAAACCAGCATTTGATCCGCTCGATCCTCGAAATTATGAAGGCGGGCGGTTTGGAATTGGCCGACGGAACTCGCGTGATGCCTGATCCTATTCTGGTGGGCCGGGATGCGGGTCGGGTAGGTGCCTTGGCGCGGGAACATGGTCTCGATCGCTGGACCGACGACCTGGATGCCGCCATCGCTAATCTGGACGACACACTATTTTTTGACTCCGCGACAACCCAGGCGCGGGCTAGTTTGCTGTCCAAGGCCATCGACGCCGGCAAAAATATTTATTGTGAAAAGCCGGCTGCAGACAATCTAGTGGATGCCTACGCCGTCTATGAAAAGGCCAAGGCGGCTGGTATCAAGCATGGGGTGGTGCAAGATAAATTATGGTTGCCTGGTATCCGAAAACTGAAATACCTGATCGATGCCGATTTTTTCGGCCGTATTCTGTCGGTCCGGGGCGAGTTCGGCTATTGGGTATTTGATGGCGAACTGCAACCGGCCCAGCGGCCCTCGTGGAACTACAAGAAGAGCGGAGGTGGTGGCATCATACTGGATATGCTGTGTCATTGGCGGTATGTGCTGGACAGCATCTTCGGTTCGGTGAAGGCAGTCAGCTGTCTGGGAGCTACCCACATTCCAAAACGATGGGACGAATATAACCAACCTTACGAAGCAGATGTGGACGATGCGGCCTATGCCACTTTCCAGCTAGAGGGTGACGTTATCGCCCATTTCAATTCATCTTGGTGCACCCGGGTCCGCAGGGATGATCTCTTGACGCTGCATGTGGACGGTACTAACGGATCAGCTGTGGCAGGCCTTCGGCGCTGTCGAATTCAATCCCTGGTCGATACGCCAAGGCCAGTTTGGAATCCGGACATTCCGCCCACTATCGACTATAATGATGGCTGGGAAGAGGTTCCTGATCTCGTCCAGTACGACAACGCCTTCAAGGCGCAGTGGGAATTATTTATTCACCATTTGTACGAAGATAGCGCCTTTCCTTGGGATCTGCTGGCCGGTGCTAAAGGGGTGCAACTGGCAGAATTGGGTCTTCAAAGCTGGTCCGAGGGCCGCTGGTTACAAGTGCCAGATTTGGAGACCTGATTGTGCCCCCATTAAATTTAACGATCTCTGACGGCACCCTGGTACCATTCACTAGACCCATGACGCAGGATTTCCCGGCGCGCGCTAATCGTCCCTTCAACCGTACCGCTTATGCAGATGCCCATGTGATAGCTGATACCTTGACAGACGCCTCTGATCTGCTCGTCAATCCAGAACTAGCTAGCAGCGGCATGCGCGCCTTTCTCACAACACATGGCGTTGCTGCCTTAGGGAAATAGCCTTGAGGCGTTGTATATTGCAAATAGGGTTTGGCAATTTTGGACCTACGCATTTAGCAGCGTGGCGCTCGCTGGGTTTGGCCGATGATTTGTATATAGTCGATCCGGATGAGGCGGCGCGGTGTAGATGTGTAGATTTAGGTATTGCGCCTAATCAGGTATCGGGGGCGGTAACGGACTTTTTGGAAAAGGCAGACCTCGTGGTGATATTGGCTCCGACGAATTTGCATTTAGAGGTTTGCCTTCCGGTGCTGAATACGGAAAAACCTATTTTTATTGAAAAGCCTATGACCCTAACTCTCAACGATGCTTTGGCCTTTAAGGAGATGGTACGAGATCAAGTAGTTCAAGTAGGCTTTTATTTCCGGGCTCATCCCTTAGCTCAGCGGGCAAAGGAAGAAATTGACAAAGGCCGTCTAGGTGATTTGCGGTATATGTCAGGCCGCTTCCATGGGTATAAAAGGGCTAGGTCCGACAGCGGCGTCGTGGCGAATGACGCTGTTCATTTTATCGATCAGGCCAATTGGATGACGGGCGAGTTGCCGTTAGAAGTCGATGCCGTAACCAAAGATCATTTCAGCCGGGGGTATGACGACTTTGCCCTAATCCGGCTGTTCTATGCCACTGGCGCCTTGGCGCAAGTAGAGGTCGGTTGCATCCAGCCCGGTCGCTGGAACGACAATATTGTTCCGGGCGCTACCCAGACGAAGGAGTTCATGGTTTCGGGGAGTAAGGGGGCGGTGGAGATTGACTACCAGGTCAATGATTTGCAGGTTCATCGGGTACGTCATGAATTGGTGGGGGGTATTTGGCAACCCAACAACCAAGGCGTCGAAAAACCCTATTGCGCTGTGACTGAGCCCTTTCAAGTCGTAGCGGCGGAGTTTCGGGCTTTTTTAGACGCTGTGGATGGCAAGAGACTACCTTTGGCGGGTGTAGATGAATGTGGTGTGGGTATGGCCCGTATTCTTGAAGCTATCGAATATTCGTCGATGGAAAATCGAAGGGTACCTTTGTGAAAATTTCGTTATGTATTGAAGTGATCAAGGCAAGCGGTTTCTTGAACAGGGTGAATTCGTGGCGACCCTAGGTCACAATGTGGGTGAGTTTGTATATGGTAATCTCACGATAATACCCCGTGTTCGAGCCATTGCTCATTGGCGCGGTATCTAGGGGGTTATTTTGGCTGAATACACCAAACTTTCGGTTGAAGAAGTACAGCTGTACGAGCGAGATGTCACCCTGCGCATGCCTTTCAAATTTGGGGTTACCACTTTGCGCGAATGCCCCCAGGTATTCGCTCGGGTGCGTATACGGCTACTTGACGGGCGGGAAGGTTGGGGACTATCAGCGGAGATGTTGGCGCCCAAATGGTTCGACAAAAATTTGGGGCTCAGTAATGAAGATAACTTTGACCAATTACGCCATTCCTTGTGTACCGCGACTTTTCTATACCGCAACGCCTCTCCCGCGACAGCCTTCGGCTTGTTCCTATCAAATTACAAAGAACAAATCCAAATATGTGGTGGAAGAGGAGATAATTCCCTCGTCGCCTGCTACGGTCCGGCTATCTTAGACCGCGCCATTCTTGACAGTCTTTGTAGGTTACAGAAAGTGTCCTTCTATAGTGCCGTGCAAGGTAATTTGCCTGGTATTACTAGCGATGAATTTGACATGGACCAGTTTTTGGCTGGCTTGAGTCCGGCACGCAGTATCCACGCACGACATACGGTCGGGATGCTCGATCCGATTAGAAAAAATCCACAATCGGTTGCCGACGGCCTACCCGAAACACTGAGTGAGGTCATCGCCACTTACGGGCACAATTACTTCAAGATTAAGGTCTGCGGTGATCTTAGTGAAGATATCGCCCGCTTGGTGGAAATCGCTGATTTGCTCGATGAGTGTGACGATGGATACATTGTCAGCTTGGATGGTAATGAACAATATGGAGATGTACGAGGGGTTAGCGCATTATTGGATGGGATTGAGGGCAATCCCCGCTTGAAACGGTTTAATCAGTCTATCCTGTTCGTGGAACAACCGATATCCCGCAGCGTCGCCTTGGAAGTTGATGTCAGCGAGTTGAGCGCACGGAAGCCTGTAATCCTTGATGAATCGGATGGGTCCCTTGAGGCGTTTCCTAGAGGCCGAGAATTGGGTTATCGTGGTGTTTCTTCAAAATCCTGCAAGGGTCTTTACAAATCGATTTTGAATCGAGGGCGTTGTGACCATTGGGGTCAGGGGTTCTTTATGTCGGCAGAAGATTTGACTACCCAGGCAGGTCTGTCGGTGCAGCAGGATTTGGCGCTCGTTAATTTGTTGGGCATCACCCATGTAGAACGAAATGGCCATCACTATGTCAATGGGTTGACCGGTGTCCCCCACGCGGAACAGGTAGCATTCCGTAAGGCCCATCCCGATATCTATCATGAATCAGGTGGCGTCACTCGTCTGACCATCAAGGAGGGTCTGATCACAATAGGATCATTGAATAGCGTTGGTTTTGCCTATGGTGCGGAGCCTGACTTCGCTGATATGCGGGAGTTGTATTGTGGCTGATCCAGCCCGCATGTCTATCAACCAGGCTACGACCCGAGAGCAACATAACCTTGCCGGAGCTATAATTGCATACGCACAAGCAGGTGTGACTGGCATCTCAATCTGGCGTGACAAGTTAGCGGAATGTGGTCTGAATGAAGCCGTTCGGATGCTTGACGAACATGGCCTTCGAGTTTCAGGCCTGTGCCGTGCGGGTCAGTTTCCTGGCACTACTAATATGGAGCGTCAAGCAAGGATTGATGACAATCTGTTGGCTGTGGATCAGGCCGTGGCCTTGGGAGCAGATTGTTTAATCATGGTGGCGGGTGGTTTGCCGAATGGATCTAAGGATATCACCGGCGCACGGTCAATGATCCGTGATGGGCTTGGCGCCGTGCTGCCTCACGCACGGGCTTCCGGCATGCCAGTAGCAATCGAGCCGCTTCATCCCATGTATGCGGCTGAAAGATGTGCTATCAATACCCTTGGCCAGGCGCTTGATCTCTGTGATGTATTGGGCGACGGAATTGGCGTGGCGGTGGATATTTATCACGTTTGGTGGGACCCTGATCTAGAGGCGCAGATTAAGCGAGCCAGAGACCGGGTGCTAGCCTATCATGTTTGTGATTGGCTGGTGCCAACCAATGATTTGCTGCTGGATCGTGGCATGATGGGTGACGGGATTGTGGACATCCCGAAGATTACCAGATGGATTGACCACATTGGCTATGATGGCTTGATTGAGGTTGAAATTTTCTCGGCTGAAAATTGGTGGAAACGTCCCGGTGATGAAGTTATTCGTACCTGCCAGGAACGTATCCGTACCGCTGTATAACCCAGGTGCATAATTTGCTATACCGCGGCCTCTCTATTAGTTTCGGAATTACAACGCATGTAGCCCTGAATTAGGTGCGCCGACATGTTAATTCAATTATGGTTCGGCTGGGCCGGGTCGATATTTGGAAAACAAGCGGTAAAAAAATTAGGAATCTTCGCATGGCTATCATACAGAATGTTACCAAGCAAAAGCTATCCGACGGAGAATTGTCGCTGGGAATTGGCGTGCGTATTGCCCGTGGCGTCGAGATTGCAAAAGTCGCCAAGGTCTGTGGATATGACTGGCTGTTTATTGATATGGAACATAGTCCGTTGAATTTAGAAACAGTTGCGGATATTTCCCTAGCTGGACTGGATGCCGGCTGCACGCCGATTGTGAGGGCTTCGTCGCACCTCCATCACCATGCGAGCCGGCCGTTAGATGCCGGAGCGCAAGGCATCGTGGTACCGCACGTAAATTCTGCCAAGGAGGCACGACGCGTGGTCGATCAGTGTCTCTATCCCCCGCTCGGTCACCGATCCCTCGCTGGTGGCGCCGCAATTTTGGAATACGAAAATCTCCCCATGGCCGAAGCGACCAAGCTAATTAACGAAAATTTGCTAGTCGTGGTTATGTTGGAGAGCCCAGAGGCTATCGCCAATGCTGATGAAATCGCCGGTGTTGACGGGGTTGATGTGCTTTTGATAGGCACCAATGATCTTTGTGCCGAAATGGGCATACCCGGCCAATATGATCATGAGGACGTCGTAGCCGCCTACGAAAGTACGATTTCCGCTTGCCAAAATAACCGCAAATGGGCAGGCATGGGTGGTATCTATGATGATCTGGCAGCAAAATACATAAAAATGGGCGTTCGCATGGTCTTAGGCGGTAGCGATCTGTCTTATTTGATGGCGGCGGCCAAAGGCCGCGCTATTGCCTTACAAGACATCGATTTGTAATACGGATTCTGTTAGCATGCCTGGATGAGGGACTTTTGGCTGATATGGCTGGTCTCGGCGGTCGTTGTGGTGGCTGTCGTATATTTGGTGCGGAGTGCGCGGCAGCGGCGTTTCAGGGGCCTCACTAAATTTCATTGGCCGGGCACGATCGTGATTGCCTTGATAATCGGTGCTGTTCCAGCCTTCCTTTTTTACAACCAGACGCCGCGAGCTGTTGACGTACCTGAAGGTGTGGCCGAACGGCCCAATATCTCCAATCTAAAGAAAGACTAACCCGAAGGCTCATTTGCGAACGCTGCGGTCCACGGCCATGGCCTTGATCATGGCATGGACCATCCGTCCGGGTGCAATATTAAGTTCCCGTTGCGATCGCTTAGTGATACGAGCCCACAATGGTGCGCCGATATCAAGCAAAACGTCAACTTGGGGACCATCGTCCTCACCAACCTCAATTACTTCGCCAGCGAAAACATTCAATATGCTGATATCTGCAGGTGGAATTAGGGCAATGCTGACATCCCGCGCTCTGACCTGTATCCGTAGGCTTGTTCCAACAGCCAGATCTAAGCGCGGCAACCATAGATTCCCTCCCTTAAACGACAACCGGGTTAGAAAATCGCTGTCATCTTGTTCAGCTACGACGGTATCAATTACGGAGCCAGCGTCCCAGCGACCTGTAAGGGGCCGCAGGTCTAGACGCGAGGTGATTTCGGCTACCGGGCCATTCGCGACCACGGTGCCTTCTGCCATCACCACTAGCTGATCCGCGAGTCTTATGATTTCGTCCATGTTGTGGGAAACATAAACAATGGAAGGAGAAAACTCCCGCCGTAAATCCTCAATGAATGGTAAAATTTCAGATCGGCGGGGTGCATCCAGATTGGCCAATGGCTCGTCCATTAATAATATCCGTGGCGACGCCAAAAGGGCTCGCCCGATAGCGACTCGTTGGCGTTCGCCGCCGGACAAGGAATTGGGGCGTCGTTTCAGTAACGGTGCCAACGCTAATAGGTCCAAGACGGCGTCAAAGTTGACCGTGTCTTGTCGGCGCCCATAGTTCAGATTTGCGGCCACGGACATGTGGGGAAATAGTCGACTTTCTTGAAACACATAGCCAATGCGGCGCGCTTCGGGCGGTACATCTATCCCCTGTTCTCGATCAAACAGAATTTCCCCTTGTACGATAATGTGGCCCCGCTCCGGACGAAGTAGACCGGCTAACATATTGACTAAAGTGGTCTTTCCGGCCCCGGAGGGTCCAAAAAGAGCTGTCACACCGGCGTCGGCTTTGATATTAGCTTCGACCGAGAATTCTCCCAGGCGAGTACTTACATTTAGATCCAACATCACGAAAGTCCGATCCGTTTTGCCACTTCACGGGCTAGGAATTGGGAAGCGACCAAAGCGCCAATCGCTAGGGCGATTGACACAAGGGCAAGCCGCATCGCCGCATCTTCGCCTCCCGGAACCTGCAGGGCCGTATATAGCGCCAGGGGAAGTGTACGAGTTTCACCTGGAACATTAGCAGCAAAGGTGATGGTGGCTCCGAACTCACCTAAACAACGAATGAAGGCCAGCAGGACGCCGGTAAGAATACCAGGTGATGCGAGGGGTAGGGTGATGGTTATAAAGACTCGCCAGGGTCTTGCACCTAGGGTTCGTGCCGCTGTTTCCAAACGTTGGTCCACGACTTCCATGGATAGGCGCACGGCGCGCACCAATAACGGGAACGCCATGATGCCAGCCGCAACGGCAGCTCCTCGCCATGAGAATATCAGGTTAACCCCGAACCAGTCATATAGAAATGCGCCCAGGGGCCCATTACGGCCAAACATCACCAACAGCACATAACCAAGGGCAACGGGTGGCAGAACCAGCGGTAAATGAACGAAGCCATCCAGCAGAGCCTTTCCAGGAAAATCCCGGCGCGCCAAAAGCCAGGCAATGGCAATGCCAGGCAAAAGAATACAGTTTACCGCCCAGAACGATACTTTCAGGGATAATGAAAGCGCTTCTATCTCCAACTGGCTTAACATGGGGTCAATTAGCGGGGCATAGGCAAAAAGGTAAAGCCATAATATGTAAAAATGGTGCGCGACTGTTCATTTTGCAGATAATCAAATACCCTTTTTGCTCGGTCATTGGTCTCTTTGCCAATTAGGCCCAAGGGGTAGATGATAGGGGCATGACTTTTAGCCGGAATTCGGAAGGCAATATTCAGGTCCCTATAAATACGGGCGTCTGTGATATAGGCAATCGCGAAGCGTCCATGACCCCGTGAGAATAGGGCAAGGGCATTTCGGATTGATGCGCCAAAGACGGTCCGTGACTTAACCGTTTGCCAAAGTTCCAGATACTCGAGGGCTTGCTTCCCATAACGCCCGGCCGGTACATGGTCAGGGTCGCCCATTATCAAACGTTGGTTGCCCAACGCCGAGATCAGATTTGTTAAATTCACCGAAGGCATACTTTTTTCCCTTTGCAGCAAGACAAGCTGGTTACTGAGCAAGTCGATCCTATTCCCCGGGGTCACTAAATTTCGTCCTTCAAGATACGACATCCAATCAGGGTCGGCAGAAAGGAATAAGTGCGCCGGGGCACCGGCAGCAATGTGTTTTGCAAGGGTTGAAGAGCCGGCAAACGTTGGCCGCAGACGAATATTTAGATCTCGTTGCACGGACAACGTTATCTGCGTCACTGCTTCCATAGTGGAGGCTGCCGCCAACAACTCTATAGTTTCTATTGTAGTGGCCTTGGCGGCGCTGATTTGGAAAGCCAGGGCTGCTAAAGGAACGAATAACCAGTGTCTGGAACTGGTTATAGCGCCCACGACAGGGTCTCCATTTTAGAGGGCAGCATCCAACCGTTCAAAACCAGCGACTAGGTCAGTGATTAGATCGTCAGTATCCTCCAGTCCGATATGGAAGCGTATGCATTGTCCTTCGTGTGGCCAAGGCGTAACGCTACGGAAGGCATTGGGATCCTGTGGCAACACTAGGCTCTCATAACCACCCCAGGATGCGCCCATGCCAAACAACTCAAGGCCGTCTACCATGGCAGCCACGGCCTCGCGAGAACAGGGTTTCAACGTGGTGCCAAACAAGCCGGAGGCGCCAAGGAAATCGCGCTTCCATAGATCGTGACCGGGGTCTTCCATCAATGCCGGATGCATGACCACCTCCACCATGTCTTGGTCTCTCAACCAATCAGCCACTTTTAGGCCGTTTTCCCAATGCTGCTTCAGACGTACAGATAGCGTTCGCATTCCTCTTTGCGCCAGATAGACATCATCTGGCCCAGCGGCGTGGCCCAACAAACCTGCCATGCTTTCAACCGCCGGCCAGGCTTCTTTGTTGGCGCATGAGGTGCCAATCATTACGTCGGAATGTCCGACAATATATTTTGTCCCAGCCTGAATTGAAACATCCACACCTAACTCAAACGGCTTGCAATACAAGGGCGATGCCCAGGTATTGTCCATCATGACCACACAGCCCTTTTTATGAGCGGCATCGGCAATGGCAGGGATGTCCTGCATCACAAATGTGGCGGTGCCTGGTGCTTCCACATAAACGACCCGGGTTTTGTCGTGGATCAGATCCCTAATTTCGGAGCCAATTGCCGGATCATAAAAGGTCGTGGAAACGTCGTAGCGGCTGGCTAAGTCGTTGCAAAAGCGCCGTGCCGGCCCATACACAGCGTCGGTCATAAGAATGTGATCGCCTGCCTTTACAAAAGCCAATAAGGATCCAGCAATAGCTGCCAGACCGGATGGGTAGACTTGACAGCGGTGACCACCTTCGAGGGCGCAAACCATGTCTTCGAGGGAAAATGTTGTCGGTGTTCCTTTCCGTCCGTAATAGACACCTCTTTCTCCTGCTTCACGCCTTTTTCGAGACCCGTCCAAAGCATCCAATGTTGGATGTAAGATCGTCGAAGCGTGGTAGACAGGTGGATTGACGACACCGTGATTGTTTTCCGGGTCGCGGCCGGTAGTGACCAATTTGGTTTCATCTTTCATATCGGGAATACTCTGCGCTTGTAGCTTGTGACCGAATGCGAAATGGTACAGCTACATAATGGCATCAAGCCAAATTCCGCACCAATGAATTCGGCAAGCGCTCAATGTATACGTCGCCTGCGTGCTGTTTGATTTTTGCAGTTTGGTGGGTGTGGCCTCTATAAGAATTTTACTTCTGCACAATTGTGGCGCATGGCGTCGACGAGCTATTGAGGCTAAATATGTAACCCGTATCACTGTTGCGTTTTCGACGACTGCAGATAACATGGAAGATCAGTCAATTGTCTTCAAATAGGCAATCATGCGTACGGTCACGCAAACCTACACAAACTAGTAGTTTTCTATATTAAATAGGGTGATACTGGTTAATTGTCGAAGCTGACGTCTTCTGTTAACGTCTGCGGTTTCTGTGGCAGGTTAAGGCATGTTTTTAGTGCTTGTCGGACCTGATAATTTGGAACAAAACAATACAGGGAGATATTCTGAATGAAATATCTTGGATTTATAGCAGCTGCGGCCACGGCCGCAGTGGTGTCTACGGGTGCCCTAGCTGGGACGCTCGAGGATGTAAAGAAGGCTGGTGTCCTGCGCTGTGTCGTCAGCACCGGTATCGCTGGCTTTGCTTATCCTGATGACAGCGGAAAGTGGAAAGGTTTTGACGTCGACTTTTGTCGTGCAACAGCGGCGGCAGTACTTGGCGACGCAAACAAGATCAAGGCTGTTACAAGTACAGGAAAGACACGCTTTACAAAACTGAACTCTGGCGAAGGCGATGTCCTTTGGAGAAATACGACCATTACCTTCTCGCGGGACGTTGGTGTTAAGCTGACTTTTCTCGGTGTGAATTACTATGACGGCCAAGGCTTCATGGTAAAGAATAGTATGGGTATTAAGAGTGCCAAGGAACTTGATGGTGCTTCTGTATGTATCCAGACTGGCACCACGACGGAATTAAACTTGGCGGACTACTTTCGGTCAAACGGCATGAAATATGAGGCTGTAGCGATCGAAACTAACGAAGAAGCGCGCCAATGCTATCTTTCTGGTCGAGGCGATGTGTATACCACTGATGCATCAGGCCTTGCAGCGACCCGTTCCACGTTCAAGGATCCCAAGAACCATACGATTTTGCCAGAAATCATCTCTAAGGAGCCGCTCGGCCCAGCCGTACGGCAAGGAGATGACCAGTGGGCAGATATCGTTCGTTGGGTTTTGTACGCGACAATCACCGCTGAGGAACTCGGCATTACACAAGCAAACGTCGACCATATCGGTCATCAAACGAAGAACCCAGAAATTAAGCGGTTTGTCGGTATGGAAGGCAGTCAAGGTGAGGAGCTTGGTTTGAACAAGGATTGGGCCAAGAATATCATCAAGGCTGTAGGCAATTATGGTGAAATTTTTGAGCGCAATATTGGCCCAAATACTGCCATTGGCCTGAACCGTGAACTGAATGCTCTTTGGACTAAGGGCGGCCTTCAATATTCACCGCCGTTCCGTTGAGCATATTTTGATCTGCAATTAGGTAGATCCTAGAGAACTGGGCATTACCGGAGTAAAGTTCCGGTAATGCCCCTTTTCTTTTTTTGGCATAATTTCAACAACTGATCGTGATATTCTAGTTCAATGGAACGCACTACGAATATAAGTCTCATCAATCTGCTAAATGATCAAAAGACCCGATCGCTTATTTTGCAGACGGTGACCTTGATATTAGTGCTGTTGCTTGTTTTTTTGATTATACAGAATATTACGGTAAATCTAGCTTCGGTGGGTAAGGAGTTCAGTTTCGATTTTCTTGCTTACCCGGCAGGCTACGATATCACCTTTCAGCCCTTTATCGAATATTCTCCAACCGACACACATTTTAGGGCAGCCTTAGTAGGATTATTAAATACATTATTAGTCGCTATAACTGGAATCATATTGGCAACTATACTTGGATTTATCCTTGGCATCTGCCGGCTGTCATCAAATTTTCTTGTTAATAAATTATCTTATATATTTGTTGAATTTACCCGTAATGTGCCCGTTCTTCTCCATATTTTATTTATTCATAGTATCATTATTCATAGCTTGCCGGTCCCCAAAAAAGCTCTTTCAATCGGGGATGTAGTACACCTAACAAACCGAGGATTTTTTATCCCAAGGCCCATTTTTCAAGATGGTTTCAATTACGTCATCGTGGCGATTATAGTTTCTATCATCCTATTTTTAATCTACAGGGTTTGGGCTAAACAAGTGCAAGCCAAAACAGGAAAAATTTATCCCATATTTTCCATCGGATTGATCTTCATTTTTGGAATTACCGGGATAACTTTTTTTGCATCTGATTCTCCAGTAGGGCTGGAAATACCATCCCTGCGCGGCTTTAATTTTCGGGGCGGGCTGGCTGTAAGGCCTGAGTATATAGCCCTTTGGTTTGCATTGTCCTATTACACCTCGGCGTTTATCGCGGAAATTGTCAGAGGGGGAATACTCGCTGTACACAAGGGCCAAACAGAGGCTGCGTATGCCGTAGGCTTAACACCTAAACGCACCCTTCAGCTTGTTACGATACCGCAGGCATTGCGAATTATTATACCGCCTCTTGCTAGTCAATATTTGAACCTAACAAAAAATTCATCTTTGGCTCTCGCAATTGGTTATATGGATATAATGGCTACGATCGGCGGGATTTCGTTAATGCAAACAGGTAAAGAAATGGAAACAATGATAATTGTTCTGTTAGTTTACCTATTGTGTTCCCTTTTCATATCTTTGCTTATGAATATTTATAATAGAAGCATAGGAATAAAGGATAGGTAATGGAAATGAAAGATCTGGTTATTTGGGTAAGGTGCTGCTGAACTGAATAAATATGCCCCAAGTAAATGCGCTAAATAAAGTAGTAAGGTGGTTGCGGCAGAATTTATTTTCTTCGCCGTTCGATGCTGTGCTAACCATATTATCGATCTACATCGTTATTGTCGTTGTTCCTCCGATCTTCGAATGGGCTTTAATCAATTCTGTCTGGTTGGGGGATAGCCGCAATTCGTGTTGGGAGCAAATGGCCACGCCAGGGGAGGGGGCATGCTGGGCCTTTATTACCAAAAGAATTAATATGTTTATTTACGGCTTCTATCCAACGCATCTTCATTGGAGAGTAAATCTAACATTCATACTATTAATTTTGGCTTTCATACCGATTTTTGTAGAAAAATTGCCATACCGAAAATACTTGCTCCTATACAGCATGTTATTCCCATTCTTAGCGGGTTGGGTTTTGTTAGGTGGTTTGGGATTAGAACCAGTTACCACGGACCTATTCGGCGGAATAATGCTTACTATAATTGTTGGTATTACAGGGGTCGCTTTTTCCTTACCAATTGGCATATTCCTTGCGTTGGGCCGTACTTCAAACTTACCAGCCGTTAAAATTCTCTGCGTGATTTTTATTGAAGTTCTCCGCGGCGTTCCACTGATCGTTATATTATTTATCGCTTCCACAATGTTGAATTATTTTCTTCCACCGGGTACCTCATTCGATCTTCTGCTACGTGTTTTGATTATGGTGACTTTTTTCTCAGCTGCTTATTTGGCTGAAGTAATTCGGGGTGGACTCGCGGGCATCCCAGTTGGACAATATGAAGCGAGCCAAGCAATTGGGTTAAGTTACTGGAAGACCCATCGATTAGTTGTCATGCCGCAGGTTTTAAAGATTTCAATACCCGGAATTGTCAATAGTTTCATAGGTTTATACAAAGATACGACATTGGTTATCATTATCGGGTTATTAGATCCATTAGGGATTGGAAGGGCGTCGTTAGCTGATACTAAATGGGGCGGTTTGCATATTGAAGTATACATATTTATAGCAATATTTTTCTTTATTTGCTGTTTTTCAATGTCGCGATATTCGATATTTTTAGAAAAACGTTTGAATACAGATCATGATTAAAATATCGCTAATGCTTTCATCAAACAGTAAGAATTCCGAATAATTAGGAAAGAGGCGATGATTAAGATCGAAAATATGCATAAATGGTTTGGTTCATTCCATGTCTTGAAAGACATTAATTTAAGCGTAGATGGTGGTGAAAAAATTGTAATTTGTGGTCCGTCCGGATCCGGAAAGTCGACCCTGATACGTTGTATCAACCGGCTGGAGGAGCATCAGGAAGGATCAATAAATGTCGATGGAATTGAACTAACCTCTAATATAAAAAATATCGCCGAAATAAGAAGCGATGTCGGGATGGTTTTTCAGAGTTTTAATTTATTTCCCCATCTTTCTGTTTTAGAAAATTGTACTTTAGGTCCGGTTTGGGTCCGAAAAATGCCTCGGAGTGATGCTGAGGAATTGGCTATGGAATTATTGGAGCGCGTTAAAATTCCCGAGCAGGCTCAGAAATTTCCTGGACAACTCTCGGGCGGGCAACAGCAACGTGTTGCTATTGCTCGTTCATTATGCATGCAACCTAAGGTCATGCTTTTTGACGAAGTGACATCAGCCCTAGATCCAGAAATGATCAAGGAAGTGCTTGATGTGATGATTGAACTTGCTGAATCAGGAATGACCATGCTCGTTGTTACTCATGAAATGGGTTTCGCGCGTCAAGTGGCGAACAGGGTTATTTTTATGGATGCAGGTGAAATTGTTGAAGAGAATGAACCCGAAGAGTTTTTTAATAATCCAGAGAGTGACCGTACAAAATTATTTTTAAGCCAAATACTCAGTCATTAAAATATAATAACTTATTGTCTTGCCCAATTTAGTTGGATTGCGTGGCCACCTAGTATCCAAATTATAGTTGTAATTCGTTTGTATAATAAAAAATATTGATGTTCTCGAGTAAATCCATCGTGCTGGATCAACATAAAATGAACTTTATTTTTTAGGGTTTTTCATGCTCCTTAGGGTAGTAGTTTCCTTGCGATCATAGGGTCGAAATCCGAAGCGTTGGTAGAGGGGCAATGCCTTGGGGTGGTCCAGGGTGCATGTATTAACCAGCACTCGCTTGGGTTCCTTTTGCCAGAGCATTTCGATTGCTTGAGCAAGCAGATAGGGCCCTAGGGTCAAACCTATGAACCCCGGCATGAGGCCAAAGTAGGCAAGTTCCGCGGTTGGCATGGTGCGGTAATCTAATTCAAAAAAACCTGCAGGTGACCCTCCGACGTAGAGCACAAAAACTTCTACAACAGGATCGTGGATAATTTTACCTAGTTCTTCGTCTGATAGTTTTTTTCGGTCAGTCCAGTGCCAGGGTCGTCCGACGGCGTCATAAAGGTATCTATAAAAGCCAAGGGTTATTTCTGGGGCTCCCATTAAGGCATAGTTGCGTACTTTCGGCGCCATCTGAGGTAGACACGGACGTTCGGTCATTTCTAGATAGGTGATCACTACTAGTTCGTCGTTCATCGGATCATTTTTAAGCACGACTTCATTGGTCCAAATTGCGGTTATTATTAGGTAGAGTTAGACAGCTCAAATACTATTTTGTCCCAAGTTTTCACCTTTATCCTGGGGTTCTTCTGCTACCTTGTATAGAGGGCGCTAATTGCCATTTTGTGGATTCCCGACAGTGGCTATAGCCCTTCTGACATAGGATTTAAAAACGCTATTTATCAAGAAAAATCACGATACTGTTGCTCAGTTCTTTCGGCAAATACTGCAAGAGGCTGCCGTCATATTGCAGATTAACTATGGTCGCCATATTTCCAATTTCATGGGTTTGCAATTTGTCCCGACTAAGTGACGATCGGCGTATCATCACGACTGCCCCATTCTGACCAGCTGCCGTCATAAAGCATATTGGCGTCGTGACCGATCGCAACCAGGCCCAATAGGAGTAGAGTGGCTGAGACGCCTGAGCCGCACGTTGTGACAATCGGTTGATTTAAATCGAGGCCTGCTCCGCTAAATAGATCCTGTAGCTGCTCGGTTGAGCAAAGTGTGCCGTCTGCATTCAGCAGCCTATCATACGGCAAATTCATAGCGCCCGGCATGTGACCTGATCGCAACCCTGCGCGCGGTTCTGCGGCAGTGCCATCGAAACGGCCGACGCTACGGGCATCGAGGATTTGTGTTTCGCCGTCCTTGTCGATCAAGTCGAGAATGTGATGGACAGATCGCACCATCTGGTCCTGGTAATCCGAACAAAATTTGGCAGAGGGTGGCTTGGTGACCGTATTTTCGACGTCTCGGCCTTCCGCCGTCCATTTGCTGAAGCCGCCATCAAGAACGGCGACATTATCATGGCCAAAGGCACGAAACATCCACCATACTCGACAGGCACCCGTCATTTTTCCACCATCATAGACAATGATCATGTCATCATTACAGATCCCCATGGCACCGACTGCGTCGGCGAAAGTGATTGGGTCAGGAAACATATGCGGTAAATCTGTGTCGGATGCGCAGACAACGTCAATATTAAATCGTTGTGCGCCAGTAATATGAGAATCTGCAAATTCAGCATCGGCATCGCGGTTTTCGGCAGGCAGATAGAAAGACCCATCAAGGATTTTAACATTGTCCGAATTTTCATCTAGCCAAGCCGTTGAGCAGGTCGTATTATTACTCATATATCACCTTCAATAAAAATTTTAACTTATTGATTTGATTGAAAAAATTCAACTGATACTCGCCGATTTTTTTTCCCCTTTTTCTCTATTTTACGAACACGTACACGCCCGATTTCGGATGTGTTCGCTACATGGGTGCCGCCGCATGGCTGCAGATCGCAGCCATCAACGTCGATCAGGCGCACCATGCCCTGTCCCATGGGTGGTTTCACTGACATAGTTTTTACCAAATCTGGATTTGCCGCCAACTCTTCATCGCTAATCCAATCCACGTTGACGGGACGTCCTTCCGCGATCAGGTCATTCAAGCGAGTGGTTATGACGTCCTTATCTACTGTCATTTCTGGCATGTCAAAATCCAACCGGCCCTTGCCGTCGCTGATTTGACCACCGGTGACTGGATATTCCACCACGGATGAGAGCAGATGCAGGCAGGTGTGGATCCGCATTAGCCGATGACGTAGTTCCCAATCGATTGTTGCGGTCACAGTGGTACCGATTGGGGGTAAATCCTGTCCTTCCGTTGGAACGTGGATAACGTCATCAGGACCTTCGCCTTTCACGGTCGTGATAATAACAATCTCGCCGCCATCTGATAGTGTCAGAGTACCGCGATCACCAGGCTGTCCTCCGCCTGTCGGATAAAATACCGTGCGGTCGAGCTCGACACCGCCTCGGTCATTTATAGCGGTGATAGTAGCGTTGCAACTCCTGGTGTACGGATCCTCTCGGAAAAGCAATTCGGTCATGGGTGCCTCTGATTGATTAGTCCATCCAACTTGGTGTTGGCAGACCTAGCTCCCTTAGGAAGGGTAGATTGAACATCTTGCTTTGATAACGCTGTGCACCATCGCAAAGCAAGGTCACAATGGTATGTCCTGGGCCTAATTCTTGTCCGAGTCTTATGGCGCCGGCAACGTTGACGCCGGAGGATGAACCCAGCACTAATCCTTCTTCGATGATCAAGTCGAAGGCAACTTGCAGGGATTCTGTGTCCGGAATAAAATAGGGTTTATCTACGTTCAGCCCTTCCAAGTTGGCTGTGATCCGGCCTTGTCCGATACCTTCTGTGATGGATGATCCTTCGGCCTTCAATTCACCATGCGCGTAATAATGGTACAGAGCGGCACCTGGCGGGTCTGCTAGGCCAATGGTCACAGAGGGATTTTGCTCCCGCAAAAATTTTGCGATACCGGCCAATGAACCGCCTGATCCCACGGCACAGATAAATCCGTCTACCTTGCCTTCTGTTTGCTGCCAAATTTCAGGGCCCGTTGTTTCATAATGGCCCTGTCTGTTATCCACATTGTCAAATTGATTAGCCCAGATAGCGCCCTGGGAATGATTTGTTGCGATCTCCTTAGCGAGCCGGCCGGAAAATTTTATGTAGTTGTTGTCGTCTCTGTAAGGTACTGCTGGAACTTGGCGCAGGTCTGCGCCGCACATCGTCAGCATGTCTTTTTTTTCCTGGGTTTGCGTTTCAGGAATTACGATAATTGTTTTGTAGCCACGCGCGTTTGCAACCAAGGCGAGTCCTATGCCGGTGTTGCCAGCCGTACCTTCGACAATTATTCCACCTGGTCTTAGATCGCCTCGGGTCTCGGCCGCCTTGACAATTGCCAAGGCGGCTCGGTCCTTGACGGAACCACCTGGGTTAAGGAATTCAGCTTTGCCATAAATCTCGCATTGGGTCAGGTCTGAGGCTTTTGTTAGTCGGATCAGCGGCGTGTTGCCGATGCTCTCAATGAAACCTTGTCGAATGTCCATATGCCGCTCCGAGCTCACGATCCTATTTGGTGGCAGGGTATGTCCTGTGTGTCGATAGGACAAGGAAATGAGAATTCTCCGCCGACTTTCTAACACTATATGATCACGTCCACCGAGCTCTGCAAGACAGAGGCAAGGAAGTCACTATTAAAGCCGGCGACTAATAAACCGTTGATTGTCTGTCTAAATGGAACCACAAAACGGCCCATGCCGCCACAGACATGAGCGCGGTGTTCAGGCCGCTGTCTGCAGTCCGACTTTTTGGGTCTGTTAATCCAACCGGTTGGACTACTAATCCAGTTCAATGATGATCGGTTACATCACTCTGTGTAGGGACGACCCGCTGCACTAATTTGCCGATCGTCAATCCTTGCACCAAGATGGAAAACACCACCACCGTGTAACAGACGGTGACAATTGCGTCTTTCTCATCACCGTTAGGCAAGGATAATGCCAGAGCAACAGAAATGCCGCCCCGTAATCCACCCCACGTCAAAACCGGAATAGCTCCTTTGGTGAAATCACGGAATAATCCAAACACGCCAATGGGAACGGCGACTGCTACGAACCGGGCCCCTAAGACCAGAGGAATGGCGATAAAGGAAACCCACATCAAACCAGGTGTGGTTGAGATGATGATGACTTCCAGACCGATTAGTAGGAACAATACCGCATTCAGGACCTCATCGATCAACGTCCAGAAATTTGTCAAATGCGCCCGCGTAGTCTCGCTCATTGCTAGTCGCGTTCCGTGATTCCCAATCAAAAGACCCGACACGACCACAGCGATGGGCCCGGAGGTATGCAGCATATGGGCTACTTCATAAGTGACCGTCACAAGGGCCAATGTAATGATGACCTCTAGATTGTATTCATCAATCGATCGTAAAGCCCAAAATGCTACGGCTCCTGCCGCCAATCCCAAGGCCGCTCCACCCAAGGCCTCTCGCAAAAACAAAAATGTAATGTCACCCAAGGTGAGGGCATTGCCCCCAGAGGTCGCCATCGCCAATAGGATTACAAAGATGACGACACCCACGCCGTCATTGAATAGGCTCTCGCCGGCAATCTTAGCTTCCAAGCTAGCGGGCACCTTAACGGTCTTCAGAATGCCTAATACTGCCACGGGGTCAGTCGGCGAGATCAAAGCGCCAAATAGCAGGCAATAGATCAGGGATATATTTAATCCAGTTAGGTTGAATACGAACCAAATACCAACGCCAACTATTCCGGTGGATACCAACAATCCGCCTGTAGCTAAGGCCGCTATGGCCCATCCGCGCTTGGCCAAGTGCCCCAAATCTACATGCAAGGCGCCGGCGAATAATAGAAAACCCAACATTCCCTGCATCAAGGTATCGCTGAAATCGATGTCGACAAGGACTGCCCTAAATCCAGGTCCGACCCCCCAACCTGGTATCAAAGCGTCAATCCCCAAGGCGATCAGCGAGGCAGCCATGGCAATCAGTACCAGCCCAATGGTTCGTGGCAGATGCAGGAACCGATGATTGATGTAGCCAATAATGGCGGCGAGACCCAATAGCGTGGCTATATCGCGGGTGAGGTGTTCCATATTAGATTTCGTGGGAACGCCGTTTCATCGGGAAATCAGGACTATTGTGGGCATGGCCTTTTGGTCGTAGTAGTTAATTGCACTGAATTTTATATGGACGCCAAGGATAACACCGGACAGCTATTTACCGTCAACATTCCATCGGGGCGCACAGCTATATCAAATGACGTGCATTCACTACCGACGTTTGATTTCTCATTCTTGATTAATTCGGCGACTGGCGGCAAGTTCTGGAGACCAAGTTTCGTCATTATTTTTTTCAGTCCGTGAATGCGCAACACTCCGTCGCCGATGAACCCGGAATTGGCAGCCGCTTTCGCGAAAACTTGTAACGTCAGATCAAAGTGAAATTTGCGAGCCGTTACTTTGACACTCTTTAATCGCAGGGCTGTTCCGGCAGCGCTAAAATCCTGTCGTAGTTGCTCTAGCACATTTGGGTCAGTGTTCTTCCTGCCCAACAAAACTAATTCCACGACCGCCGTCACTCCGTCAACAGCTGCACCAATGGGCAAATTGTCCAGACTTAAGTTGAGCTTCATCTGACAGGGAAATTTCTCTTCCGCCTTCGCTTCGCCTGTTCGACTAAGCCCCTTGTAGTGAGTATTCAAGGTGACTTCTAGGATTTGCCGATCGGATGTTATCAGGTCGATATCAAATTGAGCTCTGGCCAATTGGAAGGGGTGTTGAAAAGGGTCCTGAACACTCAGTTCCGTAATGTCGGTCTGCAACCGCACACCCCCGGCCAGTGTCAGAAAATATCCCCAAGGATCTAAGCCGCTTGTAAATTCCTGGTTCTTCGTCGGACCAGCCCTTGCCATGGCGGCATAGGATGGAAAGTCTAGGTCCTGAATATTTAGAACAAATCTGACGCTCCCCAGTTTTATCTTTAATCGGTCACCTTTGCCCAAGGTCACGTCACTCAGTGACAAATGCAACGGTCCCGACCATCGGCCCTGATTTTCTAACACATTTGATTTTCCAAAAACTTCACCAATGCGCCCGATCTCACCGCCTTTATCGAGCGAGAATACCAAACTTGGGAGGCAAAATTCGAACTCGGAACTAATCTGCAAATGGTTGTCCCAGCGAACCTTGGCGAATGGTTTAGTGGCAGAAATGCGACCTTGAGTGCCGTTGGGTGTATAGAATTTACATTCGTTGGGCAGGTCTAGGCATACGCTGTCATAACGGGCATTTTCCCGGCGCACCTGAATGACCACGTCACCCAGTTGTAAATGTCCTAAACTGGGCAGTTCAAAAACAAAATCCGGAATTGTTATCCGAATTGTGCCATCAGAATGGTCCGTCCTTAAGCGTTCATACTGAAGCTGGCCGTCACTAAGCATACTGTCCTTAATGTGTTGCAATAGGTCCTCGACCACTGCCTTGATCCCTCCCAGGGAGGAAGGATCGAAATTGAGTGTTTTTTCATGCCGAGCAGTTGACGAATAATAATTATCGTTTCGAAAATTTTGGAGCAAGTGTTGGCCCGACTGATAGCCTTGTTCGACGGCCCGACGGACCCACTCCAAAGACTTAACCACGTCTTGTTCCACGCTCTGCTCTTTTTGATGCATAACTTTACGCCCGTATAATGCGTGCACGTCACCCTGTTACGCAATTTGAGCCAGACCCGCAAGGAACTGGTATAATCGCTAAATTATTACGGCTTTGGCCGTTGGTTTTATCTCAAAATTTGGTGGGCGGGTGGGCATGTGAAAGTTTCGCGTTCAGCTAAATCGGGTTAGGCAGATTCTATTAAACCAAATTCTATTTGCACGTGATGTCCTGCATAAATCTATTTTCTGAAAATTGCATTTTAGAGGTTATTAACCGATCTTATGAGCATGGTTCTTAGCTTGTAATTAAACCACCATCGACATTGTACGCTTGGCCAGTGATATTGCGAGCGCCGGGTGAAGCAAGGAAGATTGCCATGGCGGCAACATCTTCAGGCTCATTAATGCGCTGCAGAGGTATGGGCCGGGCAGCGCGGGCTTCTGCTTCCGCTTTGCTGATGCCCTGGCTTTCTTCAATGGTCGTGAAAATTTTCTCCAGCAACTCCGTTCTTGTGACGCCGGGGCAGATGGCATTGACGGTAATGTCGTGCTTGGCCAATTGTTGTGCCGCGGTTTTGGTTAGCGAAATTACCGCACCCTTGGAAGCGGCATAAGCTGCGTTCGATGTACCTGCATAGCCACGGCCGGCAATGGACGCGATATTGATTATGCGGCCACCATCACCTTCGATCATGCGTCGTGCGGCTCCTTGCAGGCAGAAAAATACACCTCGCGCATTGACCTGGTGGATGCGGTCCCAATCAGCTTCGGTCAAATCCATTATGTAGGCGCTGCGGGTTACACCCGCATTGTTAACGATGGTATTCAATTGCCCAAATTGCTCCATCGTCTGATCCAGCATGGTTTCGATAGAGTCAACGTCGCCGACGTCCACAGTCAGGGGCATGCAGTCCCCGCCCAGCTCTTTGGCGATATTATTTGCGGCGTCCCCGTCAATATCAGCACAAACCACCCGTGCGCCAGCCGCGGCAAGGGCTCGGCTAATGCTAGCGCCAATACCTTTAGCTGCGCCGGTGACAATGGCAACTTGTTGATGAATTTCCATCCTAAATCCTCCTCTGGCTAGAGTAGCCCCAATCGGCCGGAATGGCTATAATTGGTCAGAGTTTTGGGGGAATGCGGCGAAATGTCAGTCGAAGGACAGGACCACCTTACGAATAGGCGGAACGTGGGCACGCCGCCTGATCCGGTAAATTTTTACCCATCAAAGTTAAAGATCGGAGTTTTAATTATTCCCTGCCTGCTAGGGGTTGCCATGACCCTGCAGACAGACGGTTTAGAAGGTTCCGGAGAATTCGTTCTTGCAAATTTAGGTTGGGTTAACATTTTGGCCATTCTTATTTGTTTGTTTGTCTCATTCTTACTATTGGAAATGGCTTTTGATAAAAAACCAGTGATTACTTTTGACAGCAATGGAATTTTTAGTCAGCGCCCGCCCCTGGGTTTGATCCCTTGGTCGGCAGTCATCGGTATGGGTGCTGCAAAAGCAACCTTAATGCGGCGGGTTTTAATGGTCGCCGTAGACCCGGGTCAGTTGGATGAAAAGGCACGCACTTATGTACGCAATTCGGTCGGCTTTTTGCCATTGATATCGCCCGCTATGGGGAAGTTTAATAAGCAGGCTGAAGGTTATCCCTCTGTCCATATTGCAATTTCACATCTCTCCCGGCCCGCTAGGCAAATAGAGAGCTTGGCACAACAATTCGTGCTCTACTATGTGGCAGAAGAGGATTAAGAAGCGGGAGAGGACATGCAGTACGATTACATTATAGTGGGAGGAGGATCCGCCGGTTCCGTGCTAGCAAACCGGTTGTCGGCCAAAAGCGGTAATAAAGTGCTGCTGTGTGAGGCGGGTCAGGACACGCCGCACGGAGATGTGCCGGAAGAGATATTGGACAGCTATCCTGGAACAGCGTATTTGGACAAACGCTTCATCTGGAATGATCTTCAAGTCACCACCGAAGTGATTTCTCACAACAACCCGGATGTGGACCGCCCGCCATTACGTAAGTACGAGCAGGCTCGGGTCCTGGGCGGTGGTTCGTCTATCAATGGACAGATGGCTAATCGAGGCGCGCCGACAGATTTCAACGAATGGGAACAAAGAGGTGCGGCCGGCTGGAACTGGGACACGGTACTGCCCTATTTTAAAAAGGTCGAACGTGATATGGACTACGATGGTCCCTATCACGGCAAGGAAGGGCGCATTCCCATCCGACGCATCATGCGTGACCAGTGGAACAACCATGCGGAGGCAGTAGCGCAGGCATTTGAGGAGGCCGGCTTCAAATACTTGCCGGACCAGAACGGTAAATTCGAAGATGGTTATTTTCCCGCAACCATGTCGAATGCTTATGAACGCAGGGTTTCCGCCGCCATCGGCTACTTGGATCCCGGCACCCGGTTACGTGAAAACTTAACCATTACTACACGAACCCAGGTCAAGGAACTTCTATTCGAAGGTAAGCGGTGCGTTGGTATAAAGGCTCTGGTTCAAGGACGTGAACAAGAATACCGCGGGAACGAGATCATCCTATCGTCCGGTGCCATCCATTCACCTGCGCATCTTTTGCGCGCCGGAATTGGCCCGGCCATCGTATTGAATGAAATGGGTATAGAAGTGCGCGCTAATGTTCCCGGTGTCGGTCAGGGTCTAATGGACCATCCCTCCATCGCCGTTGCCTCTTTCATAAAACCTCATGCCCGTATCAATAATTTAACTCGTCGGCATATCCTGGTAGCTCTGCGCTACTCCTCCGGACTAGAGGGGATCCCGGCAGGAGATATGTTTGTTGCCGTCTCCTCGAAGTCATCCTGGCACGCTGTGGGGGAGCAGATCGCCTCCATGGTCATATTTGTCAACAAAACCTACTCTGAGACAGGCCAGGTTAAATTGCAGACACCCGAATGGCGGGACGAGCCGACGGTTGAGTTTAATTTGCTTTCAGATGTCCGTGATTTGGAAAGGCTGAAGGATTCCGTCCGACGCATGGCCGCAATCTACGCTATGCCCGCCATGCAGGCAGCAACCTCTGATCCCTTTCCTGCCAGTTACTCGGATAAGGTGAGACAGGTAGGCGAAGTAAACAGCAAGAACAAATTTCTCACCACCGTCATGGCTAAACTGCTTGATGGTCCAGACGGTCTGCGCCGTTTCCTCATGAACAAGTTAATCCTTGAAGATTTTACTCTGCCGCAGTTGCTGGAGGATGAGGACGCAATGGAAACTTTTGTGCGCAAGGCTGCGGTTGGTGTCTGGCATGCGTCTTGCTCCTGCCGTATGGGAGCGGAGAACGATCCTAAGGCCGTTACAAATAATGCAGGCCGGGTCAAGGACATAGATGGGTTACGTGTTTGTGATGCCTCTATCTTTCCCGTGGTGCCGTGTGCCAACACGAATATTCCGGTGCTGATGACAGCCGAAAAGATCGCAGATGCAATTCTAGCCGGGTATTAGGGTTTTCCCGTTGGAATTAATATTCTCTACTAATCCCCATCTGGAGTTTTTGCATCGATCGTCGGGTCGATCACCGCCAGCATGGCAGGCCAATACGCTTCGGCCAAGGGCCCACTTGCACCCTCCTCGAGAACTGCATTAGTTGTCCTGGCCCCTTTAACGTCAACTCCAGTTTCTTCTGCAAGATCAATGGCATACTTCATGTCTTTGATCATGTAGTTGATGGAGAAGGCGCGTAATGGGAACAACCCGGGCAGCATCGCCTTGACCCCGTGATTGCGCAAAACGAAGCTATCCGCGGATCCTTTGGATAGGGTGTCCAGCAGCAAGGCGTCGTCAAGGCCCGCACGCCGGCCAATGGTCAAGGCTTCGCCGATGGCATTGACGGTTTCGGCCACGATCATGTTATTGAGAATTTTCACGATTTGTCCGCTTCCTACGTCTCCACAGAGGGAGATATCGTTGGCATAACAGCCGATCAATGGTTCAATCCTTTTGAAAACCGAACTTTTTGCACCAACCATCACGGCCAGAGTACCCTCGCGGGCTGCCTGCCGGGTGCGCGCGATTGGGGCGTCGGCGTAGTCCACGCCCATGGCCTTGAATTCCGCTGCCAGACTCTTGGTCAGAGCCACCGGGGCGGTGGTAGTGTCTACGATGGTTTGACCGGCACGCATATAAGGATTTAGGTCGTGGCAAACTTGCTCCAACTGCACGCCGCTGGGCAGGGATAGGAAAATTATATCGCAATTTTTGGCTATATCCTGCGGACTGTTAGCCACACCCATGTTGGCCTCTCGAGCCCGTTCTAGCGGTGCGGGATTAATGTCATAGGCCATGACTTTGCGCCCGGATTTTTTGTGCAGATTGTGGCACATGGGTTCGCCCATGACGCCCAGACCGATGAAGCCAAGGGTTTCGTTTGACATTACATCAACCTTTCGATGCTGCGGCGCCGGCGATGCGGCCGAAAACTGCTCCGGACATCAAACCGGTCCCTCCCGGGTAATTGAAATAAAACAGACCACCAACCATCTCCCCGGCCGCATAGAGACCCGGTATTACTTCGCCATCGGTATCAATGACCTGGGCGTTCTTGTCGACCCGAACGCCGCCAAATGTGAAGGTGATGCCGCAGGTAACACCAAAGGCCATATAAGGTGGTTCGTCTAAGGTATTGGCCCAATTAGTCTTATCCACGGTCAGTCCCTCAGTGCGGCGGCCGTCTTTGATTGTGGGATTGAAGGGGATATCGGATTGCACAGCGGCGTTATATTCGTCAATTGTACGAAGGAACTGATCTGGGTGCACGCCCTCCATCTGTGCCACCAGGCCCTCAAGGGTATCTGATTGGGCCTTGGTGACTTCTCGGATACGGTATTCGTCCCGTAAAAGGTGCACCACCTTTTGGTCAAAGATTTGATAGGCGAATTGGCGGGGCTGATTGAGGATTTCTCGACCGTATTTCGCATAGGTGTAATTGCGGAAGTCGGCGCCTTCGTCGACGAACCTCCTGCCATCAGCGTTGATTATCAGGCCAAACGGATAACTGTGTTTCTGGAAACCGTCGCCTACCGCGAGGTCACCAAATTCAGGAGCGTTTCGATCCCATGCCACCGCATGACAGCCAGACCAGTTGCCGCGAGGACTGGCGCCAGCTTCTAGCGCCATATTAATGCCGTCTCCGGTATTGAACCGTGTGCCCCGGACTGGGGCCAGTTCCCATCCGGGGCCCAGGTAGCGCGTGCGCATTTCCGCGTTTGCCTCAAAGCCGCCGCATGCCAAAATAACGGACTTGGCTATCAATTCTTGCGTCTTGCCACTCTGGCGCAAATTGACCCCATGGACGCCATCGTCATTTCTGATCAAGGACATGGCGCGGGACTCGTAGCGAATTTCAATACCTTCTTTTTTGCAGGATTCCGTCAATGCTTCAATCAACCCGGGACCTCCGCCATAGGCCTCCACCGTCAAACCACCCCAGAACTTGAACTTGCCGTCTATTTTGAAAGCCTGTTTGGCGTAGAGGGGCATAAATCGCATACCTTTACCTTGCATCCACTTTAGAGTCAGAAAGGATTGGGTAATTAATATTTCCGCCAGATCGGGATCGGTGCGGTAATCGGTTACTGTCCCCATGTCGTCAAAAAATTTCTCTTCGGTGTAGCTGCCAAAGTCCGTGTTATTTTTCTCTTCATCTGTCAAATCGGGCATCAGATCGAGGATATCGTCGTGGCCGTTATAGACGGTGCGGATGGCCCCGGCCGTAAAACGGGAATTACCACCGGCTTCGCCTTGTGGTGCTCGTTCCAAAACCACCACGGAAGCGCCGCATTCCCTGGCAGATAGGGCAGCACACAATGCGGCGTTGCCGCCCCCCACAACGATGACGTCATAATCGGGCATTCTCGTAATTATCCCTTAATTTGGCTCAATATGGGCATAATGTATTTTCGGAATTGTTCCGGATCCTCGCACATGGGGAAATGACCGAGGCCTTCCATTATGATGGCTTGCGCCCCGTCAATGCGCTCGGCTGTCCGCAATGTGTCCTCGGGGGTGCAAGAAAAGTCATATTCTCCGGTCAGCAGGTATACTGGGCAATTTACGGTGTCAATATCTGCAACTCGGTCCCGGTAATCACTGTCTTCACGATAAAAATGCAGATCCCCCTTGAACACTCCGGGGCCGCTTTGTAGATAGCCCCATAACGTCTCCCATCTGTATTCTTCCGGACTTTGTGGTGCTACCAGGCCGGAGACCAGACCGGCGGAAACCTCTCCTCCATGAATATCCGGCCTATTCAACCAATTCGTGTCGTACCAGGGTTCCTGATGATCGGCACCTTCCAACGCAATAACGGCCCGTAGCTCTTTGTCCCGGCTCAGTGCCAACTCCAACACGATGCGCCCACCCATGGAACAGCCCATGATCACCGGCTGCTCTAATTCCAGAGCCCGGCAAACCGTCATGATTGTCTCTACATAAACTTCGGTGGTCAGTTTGTACTCTTCCATGTGGTAGCCAGCAGGCGGTAGGCTTTTGCCGTGCCAAGGTAAATCGAACGCAATAATGCGGTAGTCCTTTGTAATACTTTGGTCGTTCAGCAAATGACGAAATTGCGTGGCGTCGGCGCCGGCTGTATGTAGACAAACTAGGGGAATGCCTTGACCCGCCTCCTCGAAATAGATGCGGTTGGCGCGATTTTGTATTTTGACCTGAGCATAACGGCCAACAATGGGCTCCAGTTCAACGACCATGTGCAAGAAGTTCCTTGAAATATCTCAAATTAGCCATCAGCGGTTGTATGTTCCCTTCGATACTTGCTGTGCCTTGTTTGCACATGGCGAAAATGTCGTGGTAATTAGGTTTTGGGACAGGTTGGCGAAATTGTTCCCAAGCCTCCCCTTGAATACGAATTGCGAATTCCCAAGGTTTCATAAGGACGGGTCCCGGTACGATTGAGGACAGCCGGCCGACTGAAATGGTCAAATAATGGGTCTCCGCGGCAACGCCAAGCAGAAAATCCAGGTCAATAAAGCGTCCACGGCGTACCAAGGCGACGTCGTCATTCAAGCAAGTGGCAATGTGGTTCAGGGTATCGAAAAGCTGGCTCATTCCCCACCATAGGACTGGTGAACTCGGACGTCAAAATCTGCCCTGATCAACGTAGAAATACATTTAAATTTGCCGTATTTCGGGAAGCAGGCCCATAGGAATAATCTATGGAGAGGTGAATTATTTTCTAGTCGCATCGAGAAGGCCAGCCACCGGCCGTTTCTGCAGTGCTTGATACCTTCGGTATGCTGAATTCGACCTGATTAGCCAAGTTGCAATTGGCCTCCGGATCGCAAATCCTTCGCGGCATTTGGCCTTCTCGACCCCACCACTTATGTAGAACCAGGCTCGGGTGGTCCGAGCGACAATTAATAAACGCCTGTCTGTCTACTATCGAGGCAACAGGTATATTATGGCGTCCAAGGTTCAGAATTTCGGCAAAAAATATAGGATTTTCTATGGCTGATAAACCATTTCATCCGATAAAGGCCTACCGGGACGAGGCCTTTATCAATAGCCACGCGGCGCGACCACTGCGGATTTTGGCTGAATACATGGAGCCGAAAGAGCGATTTCAAGCCGAACACGTGCGTGACACTATCGTCATTTTCGGCTCCGCGCGCATTCTTTCGGCCGAAAAGGCAAATGAGGCTCTACAGGCTGTAAAGAACGGCAAAGGTAATTTGGCAAAGGCTCAAAAAGATCTGAAGATGTCCAAATATTATGAAGACTCTCGGGAATTAGCCCATCGCCTAACCATCTGGTCCAAGAACCTGGACCGAGAGGACAAACGGTTCGTAATTTGCACCGGCGGTGGTCCCGGAATCATGGAAGCTGCGAGTCGGGGGGCTTCTGAGGCAAAGGGCCTAAATATTGGTCTTAATATCTCACTACCGTTCGAACAATTCTCCAATCCATATGTGACACGAAGCCTAGCTTTCGAATTTCATTATTTTTTCATGCGGAAATTCTGGTTCGCCTATCTATCGAAGGCCATTATCGCAATGCCCGGCGGCGTCGGCACCTTGGATGAACTGTTTGAAACTCTGACCTTGATGCAAACGCATAAGATCCGCAAAAAAGTTCCCATTGTCTTATACGGTAAAGAGTTTTGGGATCGGGTAGTGGATTTTGATGCCTTGGTAGATTTCGGCACCATCAATGTTGATGATCTGAAATTGTTTCATCGCTCTGACAGTGTGGAGGATACCGTCGAATATTTGACAGCGGAGTTGACGGAACACCATTTATGAAATTCAGGTAAATTTTTGATAAATCAAATTATTAATGATCATAGGAAAATTAATGAACGGGATTTTGAAAGGTTTGCGAGTGATCGAGGGATCGGCTTTTATCGCTGCGCCCAGCGCCGGCATGACTTTGGCACAAATGGGCGCCGAGGTTATACGTTTCGACCCCTTAGGGGGTGGCTTGGACTATCGCCGCTGGCCGGTAACCGCGAATGGCGAAAGCATCTATTGGGCGGGTTTGAATAAGGGTAAAAAATCATTTGCTGTTGACATCCGCAATCCCCGAGGTCAGGAGCTATTGACCCAACTGATCTGCATGCCGGGGCAGAATACCGGAATTTTTCTCACTAATTTCCCGACCTCGGGTTGGATGTCCTACGAGACAATGAGGGGCCGACGCAACGATATTATTATGCTTAACATTAAGGGCAACCGCGATGGCTCGTCCGAGGTCGATTACACGGTCAACCCAGCCACTGGCTTTCCCAACCTCACCGGCCCCGTAGGCGAGGCGGCGCCGGTCAATCATGTGCTGCCGGCGTGGGATATTGCCACTGGTCTGGCCGCGGTCAACGGCATTCTGGCCGCAGATCGGCATCGTAGACTAACGGGAGAGGGGCAATTCATATCGCTGGCGCTGACTGATATGGCATTCGCCACCTTAGGAAACCTCGGTTTCATTGGCGAAGCGCAGATTAACGGAACGGAGCGCACGACCACGGGCAATAATCTATTCGGCGCATTTGGCCGGGATTTTGTTACTAAGGACGGTCGTCGACTGATGATCGTCGCAATTACGGGCCGGCAGTGGTCCGCTCTGGTGGAAACAGCCAACATTTCTGAAGGGGTAACGGCAATAGAAGCACGGCGCGGCCTTGATCTGAGACGGGAAGGGGATCGATATCTGGCCACCGATGAAATTGCGATGCTTCTAGAGGCCTGGTGTGGGTCGTGGGAATATTCCGAATTGTCAGAAAAATTGATAGCTGGCGGAGTATCATGGGGCCCATATCAAAGTATTAAGCAGGCTCTGGACAATGATTGGCGTTGTTCTACGGAAAATCCCCTCTTCGAACAGGTGGATCAGCCTGGTATTGGTACATACCTCACTCCTGGCTCACCTCTAGACTTTGGGGCGACCCCGCGCGAAACTGTGCAACCTGCCCCTTCACTTGGACAGCATACGGATGAAATTTTATCGGAAATATTAGGATTAAGCGGTGGAGAAATTACAAGCCTGCATGACGACGGCATCGTGGGCGGTCGATAAGGAACACGGCATTGAATGAATTGATCAGCGATGAGGCAAAGTCCTGGATTGGACGCAGTGCGGAACCCTTTCTTGTGGAAATTAGCCGCAGGGACATAGTGAAATATTCTATTGCGACCGAGCAGCAACAGGAAAAATACCTTAAAGGCGACGAGGCACCGCCCATGTTCATGTTTGGCGCCCTGAGGCCTCTCGTGCCAATGGATGAATTGGGACCAGATGGCATTCCACCAGATAGCTTTTTGCCTGAATTGCCTTTGAAGAGGGTCATGGCGGGAGGTACGGAAATGCGGTTCCATCGTCCCGTGAAGCCCGGAGACAAATTGATAGCCACCCGTTCTCTACATGACCTGTATGAAAAACAGGGCAAATCTGGGCCTTTGATATTTGCGGTTTATAACCTGTCGGTAGAGAACGAGGACGGTGAATTGGTAATGGAAGAAAAGCAAACGAGGATTTTGCGATGAGTGGCATAAAAATTTCGGAGCTGTCTGTGGGGGAAGCTTTGCCTGAACGTAGCTACACGGCGACAAACGTTTCCTTATTTTTATACAATGCCGCGATCTGGAATCCCCACCGCATACATTATGATGAACCCTACACGACTAATGTTGAAAATCACCCCGGTGTAGTAATCGATGGGCCCTTGCAAGGGGATTGGTTGAATCAGGTCGTGGTCAATTGGATCGGAGATAACGCTACCCTTACGAGTTTCAATTATTCGAATCGTCGCGCCTCTTATCTTGGTGAAACCCTTACTTCCGGTGGCGCCATCACGGCTATCGATACCGAATCTGGTAATGTAGATTTGGAAATATTCATCAAGAATGAGGATGGCGACGTTATTACTCCGGGAACGGCCCAGGTGCGTTTCTAGCTGGCCAGTACCAATTGGAAAAATGGAGCCTACATGAATATGGTGTCCGCTCCCAATCCCAGCATATAACGGCCCACGGTTTCGAAATTCGAGTGTCTGCCCTGAACTTGCTGCGAGAGAGCGTGAATATCCCGAAAACGGCGTTCGAACGGTTCGTTGTCGAATATGGCAGTGGAACCCGCCAGGCGATAAATTTGTTCCACCGCCGACGTGGCTTCATTGATGGTATAGGTCGTCGCCAAACGGATTCGAGCCCGGTCGTCCATCGTCAACTCGCCAGTATTATCCACCGTCTCCCAGATCTCGCTTATAACAGCGTGTTTATAGGCACGAGCAGATTCAAGCTGTGCCCTTAACTCCGCCAAATTCGCCTGGAAGACCGGACTGTCGCGCATACTTGTCTGCGCAGCGCGGGCATGTTTTTTCATACCTAAAGCTTTTAGATGGTCAAAGGCACTTTGCGCGATACCCAGAGCGACAGAGGAAAAGACTGCGGCATAGACGTTCGTGGTGGGGAAACGAAACAAAGTTGTGTCGATTTGACATTCGGCTGGCGTATCCCGATCCAAAGTCAGACCCTCGGGTACGAACAGGTTCTCCACGGTATAACCCTCACTGCGAGTGCCGCGCAGGCCCATGACATGCCAATCGTCAGCCATCACGGCCTGTTCCCTCGGAAACAATGCAGTGCGGTCCGCCTGCCGTCCGCTGGCGCCCTCGCGTGGATTGCCATCTGTTTCGAATACCTTGCTATGACCTCCCAGCCAAGTCGCATGGTGACTACCGGAGGCAAAACGCCAGGTTCCCGATACCAGATAGCCACCGTCCGTTGCCTCCATACGGCCCTGTACGCCAGCGCCCCAGGCCAGGACGGCTTCTCGTGTACCAAAAACCTGTTGGGCGGGCACCTTATCCATAAATGCGGCGGACATAGCGCAACCAAAGGCTTGGCCCAAACACCAACCAGCGGAGGCATCTGCGCCCGCGATGATTTCTGCTACTTGTGCCAAGGCCGGGAGGGGCAGTTCAAGGCCATTGTCTCGATGTGGAAGGGTTAACCGAAATAACTTAGCATCATGCATCGCGTCGAGGACGGCAGGAGTTAGGGCGCGTTCCGCTTCAATCTCTGCGGCGGCATCGCTCAATAATGGCGCGATGTTTCGTGCATTCTCCAGCGCTGTTTCTGAATATGTGTTGCTCAACATAGTTTTAGGTCCACGGCAGCTTTATTATTTTCTAGTGCCAGGATAGCCTAGCGTTATACGCCCTGGCACGACAACGGGAAAGGTAACCCTCGTTCCAAATATTCTTTAACACCCTTGGTGATTAGAAATTTTATTCGTGGACCGTGTTGCCAAACAAGTGGTCCTGGCCCAGTTGAACCTCAGTATTGTGACCGGGAAAACCCATACATCATAATGTGCACAGGGATAATGCGCCGCCCACAAAATACATGAGTGATGACGCTACTGCTGCCTATTAGGTTTCTTTGTCGCAATAGTCCTTGATGACATCGGGGTTGGGGTCAAGACCAAGACCAGGACCGGAGGGGACAGTGATGTTGCCATCCTCGGCCTTGATGGTTTCCCCATATAGGCTGGCTTCCAAGGTTTTGTAATAAAATGTTTCGGCTAGGCATTCGTCCGGCATGGTTGATAGTATTTGCAGAGTAGCTAGCAGACCTGGACCGAAGTACGGTGCATGGGGCATGACGGTGTTGCCCTTTAAATTCGCCATTGTGACAATCTTCTTGAATTCCGTGATGCCGCCCACTTTGGTCACGCTCGGTTGATAATAGGTTACCGCCTCGGCATCCATCATTTGTTGAAATTCAAAGGCCGTGCAGGCGTTCTCGCCTGCAGCCAAAGGGATATCCACTTCAATGCCCAAATGATTCAGGCTTTCGAAATTTTCAGGTGGAAAAATAGGCTCTTCCAGCCAATGCAGATCATAGGGTTTGAAGGACAATGCAGCCTTGTGGGCTTGCCATGGCGTCCACGGACAATTGGTATCAACCATTAGCGGGACATCATCACCTATAGCGACGCGGGCAGCTCGAACAGCCTGTTCAGTGGTTTCATGCAGTTTAATGGATTGATACCCCTCATCCAGGGCACGTTGACAATTTTCTGCCACTTGGTCTGGGTTACCGTAGTTGAATAATGACGCATAGGCAGGAATTTCGTTGCGCCGCGATCCGCCCAACAAGGTTGAAATTGGCTGGTGTGTTGCCTTACCCATTAGGTCCCATAATGCGATATCGATACCTGAGATGCCGAACATGGTGATACCATAGCGCCCCACCAAGTGATTACCCTGTTGCAGGTAGTAGGATAGTTGCTCGATGGCCGACGCATCCTTTCCTATCAATTGGGGCGCCAGCATGTAATCCACCACTGCTTTGACCGATCGCGCCGCGCCGCCGTAGGCAAAGGCATCGCCCCAGCCAACCAGGCCGCTCTCAACTTCTATGCGCACTAGCACATAATCCAAGGTGGACCAATCCATGTTGCCAATATTGCCATCACCGCCCGTGGTGTAAGGCAGGCGTACTAGATGAGTGTCGACCTTGGCAATTTTCATGTTGTTCTCCATTCCATTAATCCCCTAGCCGCAGGCGCGACATCTCATCCTCATTGAATGTGAAACCCAGGCCTGGACGATCCGGTATCAACAGGTCTCCATCTACCAGTTCTATGGTTTCGTTATACAAGGTGCTGAACCAGGGCATCATTTCGCTATAGGTCACATTAATTAGGGCGCCGCACAATTGTAGGCATTGTTCTGTATAAAGGTGAGGCGAAACGGGAACGTCGAATGCATCGGCCATATTGGCCACCTTGACAAATTCGGTAATGCCGCCGACCCGCTCCAGATCGGGCATCAGAACATCCGCTGCGCCACGCTCAAGCATATCACGGAAGCCATAACGAGCGTATTCCGTTTCGCCACTGGCGATGGGGGTGTCAATCTCGGCTGCGACGCGGGCCGAGCCGTCGAGGTCGTAGGCTTGGACCGGCTCTTCGAACCAGACTAGGTTATAAGGTTCCAACTCACGACCTAACCGGATGGCGTGATTGACAGTAAAGCCCTGGTTGGCATCCGCCATCAAGTCCACGTCTGGGCCGATGACTTCGCGCACCGCCGCAATCCGTTCGATATCTTCTTTGACCGATGGTTTACCCAGGCGCATTTTCATAGCGTGGTAGCCCTGAGCTAAAAAGTCCCGCGCCTGGGCCTGTAATTCATCGATACTCATTGATACCCACAAACCGCTGGAATTATAGGCTTTGACGCGGTCTCGGCTTTGTCCCAGTAGGCGGCATACGGAAAGTTTATTCGCCTTTCCTACTAGATCCCATAAGGCCATGTCGATGCAGCCGATGGCAAACAGAGTGATGCCCTTATGACCGAAGAAATTTAAATCTCCCCACATCTCGCTCCACAGTCCGGCGTGCTCGTGGGGATCACGTCCGATGACTTTAACTGCCATGCTTTCAATCAAGGCTTCCAACGTGGGTAGTCGGCGGGTGCCTAACGACCAGACTAATCCCTCACCAGTCAAACCGACATCCGTATCCACAAACAATAGGACACAGCCCACAGAGTCTACCTGATGAATCGCGGTACGGATTGGTGTCTCGAAAGGAATTTCTACCTGTACGGTGCGGAGCGCGGTAATTTGCAATTTGATCTCCCGTTTAAATTCTAGGCGTCAGCCTGCGGGTACGGGCGTCGAACAGCGAGAACAGCAAATATCCTGCTAGAAATCCACCGATATGGGCCTCCCACGCGACGGCGCGCACTTGTCCCATGCTCGGCAAACCCGTGTAGCCAATGACTAGGTTAATGGCGATAAAGGCTGCGACGGCAGTCCAGGTCTTGCGGGTGGAATTCCGTAATACCGCGCCGAATAATCCTGATATAGCACCCGAAGCACCAACCATGAATGTTTGTTCGAATGTGGCAAAATATACAGCTAAACTAGCGCAAGCCCCACAAACGGCGCACAAAATATATAGAGCCAGGAACGGCCCTTGCCCCAGGCGCCTTTCCACGGCCGTCCCAAAGGCCAGCAAAAAGCCCATGTTGATCACCAAATGCAGAAGATCTGCGTGCAAAAATGCGTAAAAGATTGGGGATAACAGCAAAGTATATCCCCATTGGTTACCTTCGCCTATGACGATGGATATCCACAAGGGTGGGGAAAAGGCACCCACAAAGCCAATCATCGCATCCCACTGTCCCGGCAATAGCATGCGCAACAAATGAACGCCGACGTTGATGGCTATTAGGATCAACACAGTTGGCGTGGTATTGAAGGCTGGCGGCGAAACTTGGGTCAAGAAAATCTCGGTATTGCAGGCGGCTTGCAGCTTAACTGTAGCATAAGTGCTGGTGAAATGAGGCGCCATCGGGTTATTTTGTTAGGAGATAAATAATCGCTGGAGACAATCGAAATGAGCGCGATCGATTATCAGTCTGTCATGCCCGAAGGTTGGGACCGAGCGCGGGGATTTTCCTGGGGCGTGGTCGCAAATGGTAGCAAAATTTTGCGCATCGCGGGGCAAGTGGGTGGTGAACGTGGCGACGTTCCAGTCCAGGTAGGATTGGATTTCGGCGGACAGTGGGAACAAGCCCTCGGGAATTTGGTGTCAATCTTGAAAGCTGCCGGTGGCGACCCAGAGCATATTGTCATGCTGCGCGCTTATGTTACTGACTTGGATGCCTTCAACGCCGCCGGCGCGGCGGTGGGTGCGGCTTGGGGGCAGCATTTAGGCAAGAATTTTCCGGCCATGACGTTAGTGGAGGTCAGCCGTTTGTTAGACCCCAACGCTATGGTTGAGATCGAGGGTGAGGCGGTTCTGCCATAGAAGGATTTGAGTATGGGCAAATCAAAAAAATTTGCGCAATATTGTTATCAATGCGTTGCCGGGCCCGATTTCTTGACGGTCAAGGTGGAGGGTGGAGTCGCCACGGAAGTGGAACCGAACTTCGCGTTGAAGGACGTACATCCCGGTGCTGGGCGGGCCTGCGTCAAGGCCTATGGCCTAGTGCAAAAAACCTATAATCCTAACCGACTGCTGACGCCTATGAAACGGACTAATCCCAAAAAGGGCCGTAACGAGGACCCTGGCTTCGTTCCCATATCTTGGGACGAGGCGTTGGATTTAGTCGCTGGAAAGTTGAAGGAAATCAAGGCTAAGGGTGTACGCGATGAAAATGGTTATGCCCGGGTTGCAGCTTCATTTGGCGGTGGTGGCACGCCAACCTATTATATGGGGACTTTCCCCGCATTTCTCGCTGCATGGGGTGCAGTAGATTTCAGCTTTGGTTCCGGGCAAGGGGTGAAGTGTACTCACTCCGAACATTTATATGGGGAATTGTGGCACCGCGGCTTTACGGTCGCTGCCGATACACCGACATCGAATTACATTCTTTCGTTTGGAGGCAATCCGGAGGCTTCCCATGGAGTTATGGGTGTTTCCCGTCATGCGGACGCCCGCGTACGCGGTGCCAAGCGTGTGCAGATCGAACCACATTTGTCAATTACCGGTGCCTGTTCCGCCGAATGGGTGCCGATCCGTCCCAAGACTGACCCAGCCTTTATGTTTGGCCTTATGAATGTGATGTTACATGAGATGCCCCGAGAGCGTCTGGATATACAGTTTCTGCGCGACCACACTGGGAGTCCATATTTAGTTGCGCCGAATGGCTATTTCCTACGCGATCTGGTAACGCAAAAACCGTTGCTGTGGGATACCAAACGGGGTGCCCCGGTACCCTTTGATACACCGGATATTACTCCCGCATTAGAAGGCACCTTTACGGCGTCGGGCATTGAACTGGGTCCGGACGATGAGGAATGGGAGCACGAAGAGATCCAGGTACAAACCGCCTTTGACCATCTGGTTAAGCAGATGGAGCAATATACGCCGGAATGGGCCGAGGAAATTTGTCAGGTGCCAGACGGTTGCATCCGCCGGATTGCTGATGAATTTGTTTCGTATGCTCAGGTCGGCGCGACGACGGTAATCGACGGGGAAGAACTTCCCTTGCGTCCGGTGGCGGTAATTCTTGGTAAAACAGTGAATAATGGTTGGGGCGGATATGAAAGCTGCTGGGGTCGTACACTATTGGCTTGCCTTGTTGGCGCTTTGGAGGTGCCTGGCGGCACTCTGGGCACGACAGTACGTTTGAACCGTCCTGCGACTACGCGTCAGGCATCGGTTTCTCCAGGCCCCGATGGTTTTATGAATTATCCTATGAACCCAACGGACAAAGAAAATTGGCAAGAAAATCCAAGCGCGCGTAATGCACACGATACACTGGTGCCTTTATCCGCCTCATCTCCGTGGAGCCAGGCACTTGGTCCGACGCATTTGGCTTGGATGTGGAGTAACGAAAGCCCGGAAAATTGGAACAAGGTGTCGAAGCCGGATTTATGGTTCGTATACCGCACGAACCCAGCCATCTCGTTCTGGGACACCAAGTCCGTAACGGAGCGTATTTCTGAATTTCCGTTTGTGGTTTCTTTTGCCTACATTCGGGATGAAACCAATCACATGGCGGACGTGCTGTTGCCGGAATGCACTGATTTTGAAAGCACGCAATTAATCCGGGTTGGTGGCACTAAGTTTTCCGAAAGTTATTGGGATCACGAAGGCGTAGCCCTTCGTCAACCTGCGATCAAGCCGCTTGGAGATACCAGGGATTTTACTGACATTGCGACGGAAATCGCAAAACGTGCAGGTGTATTGGAGAATTACAACAACGCCATCAATCGCGGCGCCGGAGGCGTGCCCTTGAGGGGTGGTAATTATGACTTTAGCTTGGATGTGGAGCAGGTCCACGAAGCAGAGGATATTTGGGAAGCCATGTGTAAAGCGGCTTCTGCCGAGTTGACTGATGGGGCCGAGACCGACGGCCTCGCGTGGTACAAGGAACACGGCATGCGTACCCGGCCTATTTCCAGGTTGATCTGGTACTTGTTTCCAGAACTCAAGAAACAGGGCCTGAGGTTTGAGATGCCCTATCAAGAACAATTACTGCGTGTCGGCAAGCAGCTTGGTAACCGCCTGCATGAAAAGGGCATTGAATGGTGGGACGAGCAACTGAAGGAATACGAGGCCTTGCCGCCATGGAAGGATTTCCCAGGTATCTGGGAACAAGCCACAGTCAACTCCGGTGGCAAGTTGGAGGATTACCCCTTCTGGTTGCTTACCTCGCGCAGTATGCAGTTGGCCTGGGGTTCGAATAGTTCTAACCAGATGATAGACGAAGTAGCAAAAAATATGCACGGTCATCGCGCAATGATAATGAACACCAGTCGTGCGCAGGAAATGGGTATAGAAGAAGGTGACCTGGTGGAAATTAAGTCCACTCTGCGTTCCACCAAGGGACGGGTAGCATTGAAACAGGGCATTCGACCGGATACCATTTTGATCCAAGGGCAATTCGACCATTGGGTTACGCCCTATTCCAAGGACAATCCGGCACCCAGTATGAACACAGTGGTCCCAATGTCATTGGCATTGACGGATGCGACCGGCTCCTCGGCCGATATTGTTCGGGTCGGGGTGCACAAGTTGGAAGGTGCGGCATGACTCGTTATGTCATGGCAGCGGATTTACGCCGATGTGTGGGCTGCCAAACCTGTACGGCGGCCTGCAAGCTTGCCAATGCCACCCCGCCTGGCGTGCAATGGCGTCAGGTTCTGGACATGGAAACTGGAACCTATCCGCAAGTGCAACGCACCTTCGTGCCCGTAGGTTGCATGCATTGCGCAAATCCGCCCTGCGAACATGTTTGCCCCTCTACCGCCACTAAAATTCGGCCTGATGGCATTGTTGAAATTGATTACGATCTGTGCATTGGCTGTGGCTATTGCGCCGTAGCGTGCCCATATCAGGCACGCCATATCGTGCATAAAAGAGACCTCGCCTATGAGAAAGAGGCTATGGCTCATGAAGAGGCGCGCTTTGACGACAAGCGCATGTCGGTGGCCATGAAATGCAATTTCTGCCAGGACCGCATCGATCAGGCGAAGGAGACCGGACAAACCCCGGGCGTGGATCCGGAAGTGACACCAGCCTGTGTCAATTCCTGTATCGCCGATGCCTTGACGTTCGGTGATCGAGATGATCCTGACAGTAATGTTAGCAGGCTGCTAGCAGAGAACCAAACCTTCCGTATGCATGAAGAATTAGGCACCGATCCCGGCTTCTATTACATCTGGGACAAGAACCATGAGCCGGATTGAACCCTGGCATCAGACAAATTGGGACTGGCGCGCAGCGGGAAATTTCATCGGCGGCGGCAGTGGCGCCGGGCTGGTTATCTTGGCAGCCATGGCCTCAGCCCAAGGGGTTGCCTATTGGCCTTTAGGTGTACTGGGAGTGATCTTGGTCGGAGTTGGTTTGCTTTGCGTCTGGTTAGAAATCGGGCGTCCCTGGCGCGCTATGCACGTGTTCTACCATCCCCAAACCAGCTGGATGACACGAGAGGCATTTGTGTCCACTTGGCTCCTGCCTGCAACAATTTTGGCGGTGGTTACGGCTGGTCCCTTTTGGCCTGTGGCGTCTCTGGCTATGCCCGCCATTTGGGTGACGGCATTGCTGGCGGCGCTGTATCTATACTGCCAGGCGCAAATTCTCCATGCCTCCAAGGGTATACCGGCCTGGCGCCATCCCGGTCTTATACCTGTAATTATCATAACTGGCTTTACGGAAGGCGCAGGCTTTATCCTGATTACGACGTCTTTACTGGCAAGTCTGTATGTTTGGATGATGGTGTTGCTGGTGGTTCTGCTTTTGGGGCGGTGGTTGGCGTGGCGACGATATGTTGCTGATCTGACGGATACCGGCGCACCTGCAAAGGCATTGGAAGTCTTGAACAACGCGGCAGTGCCAATAAATTTTGCTGGGCATTTGGCACCTGTAATTCTAATTGTCTTGGGTTTATTTGTTGGACCGTTAGGGCCTTGGTTGGTTGTCACTGGTGCTTTATTGGCTGTGTTAGGCGGCTGGTGGATGAAATTTGTGGTGATTGCACGGGCTGCATTCAACCAGGGTTTTGCGTTGCCCCTCACTCCTGTTCGTGGGGCGGGCAATTCCGGCACTGGAGACAAGCCGGGTTGGAACAAGGGCGGCGATGGACCTTAATGAATGGGATGAGTAACGGCACGGTCTCAAAATTTCAGGAGCGTTACTTGGATGCAATGGGGAGGCCGTTTGTTAGCAATTGATACTGAATTGCTTGATGAGTACGCCGAAGAATAAACCTATTTAAGTTATTGCGCGTTATTCTTCTTGCGAACGTGTTCTATGGCGCTTTCCCAGGTCGCTTGCGTGGCAATCTCTCTTGTCCATGGCCGCATAACTGAAGCGGCCTGTGCGTCCCGGAGAAACCTTTCAAGTGGATATTTTTTAAGCAGGGCACGGCCACCGCAAACGCGGATGGCCTCCTGGGCTACCTCGACCACGGTTTTCTGAATAGTCATATGGGCAGCGCGCGCCCTTTGCCGAATTTCGTGTGTAGGTCGTAATTTTGCTTCAGATATTGATCTATAATATAAGGCGCGGGCTGCTTCCACCATGAACAACATATGGGCGATGCTGTTCCCCATTACTGGTCCAATTTGGTCTTTTGCTGGAGAGCCTGGCACTCCGCCCGTCAGGTAATCCAATGTGTAGTTGTACGCGGCTTGCATGATACCGAGAAATGTTGCTGAAAATAGCAACGGACCATGAGCGGATGTCAAATAGAGCCCGCCAAAAACGCCAGGGGGCAATATTTCGGACTCTTCGGGAACAAGAACATTCTCTAATTCCATGTCGCGACTCACGGTTGCCCGCATGCCAATTGGGTCCCATTCACCCGTAAAGGTGACGCCTGGAGCATCACACGGTACTTTGAGGTACAGGGTTCGTTCGACGAAAGGGCCGTCTTCGTTCAAGATTGCCGGCGTTGCAAAATAGTCGGCGGCACCGGACAAAGAGACAAAAAATTTTCGACCGTTGAGCCGATATCCGCCTTCAGTTTTGTCTGCTGTTGTCCCAAAGCGACGCCCGCCTACCTTGAAAACATGATCAGTTTCACCTTCTTCCACTGGTTCGCTATGAGGCTGCCCATAAAAAACATTCTTTTCGATGACTTCACAAAAATTTGCCGCCCTCAGCACCTCATGTCGGGCACGTTTTACTTCGCTCATTTCATGGGCATCGGCCATTTCGCCCATCATCAGCATGGTTAAGCAATGCATGTTGTAGGACAGGGCTGTGGAAGCGTTACCTTGGGCGATCTGCTCGGAAACCAGGCAATAGGTTTCCAAATCCGCGCCAAGACCACCATATTCTTCCGGCACACATAGGCCTAGAAATCCCGCATCACGCAGATCATCATAATCCGCAAAGGGGAATTCGGCGGTACGGTCCAAGTTAGCGGCACGGGGGGCAAAACATTCCATGGCCAATTCTCGGGCCCGGTCGATCAATTTTTTCTGGCGACTCGTCAGTCGCATATCCATGCGTTGAACTCCGTCGTGTTTATACCAATTTCTTGCGGAATCTATCCGATGATAGCCACACCGTCAGAGATGGCCGACTGGTTACGGTCATTGTAAACTGAAAACCCGATCACCCCTTCTGATGGCTCCCGAATTTCCGCTCGGATTGTAGTACCTGGGATCACCATCGCCGTGAAGCGCCCGAATAGTCGACTTAACCTGGATGGATCGCTGCCACAACACAGCCGAATTATTTCCCTACCCGCTAAGGCCCATGTGGCAGTGCCATGAAGGATAATATCCGGTAATCCAGACGCAATAGCTACTTCGCGCTCGGTATGGATCGGGTTCCAGATATCGGCACATTCCGTATAGGTATGGGACATTTCCCGCGGCACAAAGATTTCGACGGTTTTCATGACCTCGGATCCTGCCTCGGGTAATGCTGGAGGGTGCTCCAGGTTGACGTCCTCACCAACGACCTCTACGTCACGCGCAATTCCGGTGGACCACGAAGTAACTACCGGTTGCCCGGTGTCGGCATCAACAGTCGTCAGTTTAGTTAGCGTCAGGGCCCCGGCGCGCGTTCGCCGAATGGCAGCGATAGTCCCAGTTGTGGACAGGTTCATGCCCGGATGAATAGTTTGGTGAAAAATGGAATCCTGACTGGCATGTACGTTGCGTACCCGTTCTTTCGGTGGCATGCCAACGACACTGCGTGAGAGGTTGCCATTCACCACGGGCCATTCCAGGGAAACACAGAACTGCGGCGGAGTAGTAATCCCGCCGGGACGGTCATCATTAAAAACTTGGGTACTAGTATCCATGATGCCTGCTGCGTACGCTAAGGCCTTGCGCGCAGTCACGGTCGTTGTGCTGATATCTAGTTCGGAACCTGCGGCGGAGGAATGGGCAGGCATGGCTTTACTCCTGTGTTAGGAAGAACTATCCCATAATGGTAGCGAAATCGGGTATGTCAGGAAATACCTCCTAAAATCGTCAGGTGATCACCACGCCTCATGATCTAGCTTTTCCATTTAAAAGACAATTTGTACTCTTATTGGGTGATGACGGGGAACCAGAACTTGATGATGATTCAGAATTTAATAATGAGAAAACAGGGTATATTATCAAATGATAGAGGGATTAATTTCCTCCCTTTTGATGTTGAAATCCCTTTATTTGACTTGGCCACAGGGATCAATATTTCTACTCGTGCTTGCGACGCTCATGCATCATGATGAACAATCCGGCTAGGGCGATGACTGACGCGCCGGCCAAGGTGTTCCAGGTGGGGACATTCCCAAAAACAATATACCCAGCCACCGTAGCCCAGATCAGTTTTGAATAATTGAACGGTGCCAACAGAGATGCTTCCGCTAAGGAAAACGCCTTGATCATGCAAAGATGGGCTGCAACGCCTAAGGCTCCCTGCATAAGAAACGCGAGCCAGTGCCAGGTGTGAGGTGATTGCCAAACGAAAGGTAGTGCCAGGCTGCTCCAAATCAGGCCGAATAAGCCTGTATAAAATAGGGTGGCAAAAGTATTTTCTGTCGTTGCAATTAGCCTGGTGACGATCTGAAATCCAGCAAAGGTCAGTGCTGTCAATAGGGGAAGCAAAGATCCCCAGCTGAGTAGACCGCTGCCCGGTCGCACCACAATTAGGACGCCTGCCAATCCGACAAGGACGGCTAGCCAACGTGCTCTGTCCACTTTTTCACCCAAAAAAAGAACCGCGAGCACGGTGATAAACAATGGCGCGGTGAAACTAATTGCAGTGACATCTGCCAACGTCATGAAACGTAGGGCAATAAAGGCAAAACTAATTGATGCAACCAATAGGCCAGCACGACCAAAATGTAGTACTAGCCGACGAGAGGATATTTCCTGGGGCAAATGGCTGCCTTTGGTAAGTGCGAGAACACAAACTGATGCGAAAATGCCTAAGAAATATCCCCAAACTAGTACCAAAGGCGGAAGATCGGCGGTCATGTATTTGGCGCCGGTATCGATAATGGTGATAAAACCGAGGGCGGCTAAAAATAGCAGAATACCGATATGCGTTTTTTTTTCCTGCACGCGTGCATCATAGACCAGGAAACTTGCCAAAGGGCCACAGGTCATCCAAATAGGAACTAACATAATTTAAATGGAATTCCGGATATGAACGAACTTACTGCCAAAGGGCCTCTGTCGCGGTTCAAAGTTTTGGATTTAACCCGTGTCCGTGCCGGACCGACGGCCGCGCGGCAATTAGCAGATTGGGGTGCCGACGTCATCAAGGTTGAAGTTCCACCGCAACCGGATGCTGGTGAAGGTATGGGCGGTCCGCGCCTAGGACCGGATTTTCAAAATATCCACCGTAATAAAAGAGGCATGACATTAAATTTAAAATCTGACGCCGGCATGGAAGTATTTCGACGTTTAGTGGCCGAAATTGATGTGCTCATAGAAAACTACCGTCCGGATGTAAAGCACCGGCTTGGTATTGATTACGAAAGCCTTGCATCAATCAACCCCGGTCTTGTTTATGGCTCAATTTCTGGTTTTGGGCAGGATGGCCCGTATATGGCGCGGCCGGGCTTTGATCAAATCGCGCAGGGCATGGGTGGCTTAATGTCAATCACTGGTGCTCCCGGTGAGGGGCCAATGAGAGCGGGTATTCCCATTGCGGATCTGACGGCAGGCGTGTTCTGCGCCCAGGGAATTCTCATTGCCTTGTTGGAGCGCGAGGTCTCCGGCGAAGGTCAATGGGTTCAGTCATCCTTATTGCAGGCACAAATCGCCATGCTGGATTTTCAGGCTGCACGGTGGCTTTTGGCCAAGGATGTGCCTCCGCAGGCCGGTAATAATCATCCAACATCAATTCCCACAGGTGTTTTTAAGACTTCCGATGGGCATATCAACATTGCCGCTTCTGGCGCCGAAATTTATGACCGTCTTGTAGAAGTGTTAGGTGATCCGGTACTAGGAACCGATCCTCGTTTCGTAAACGGCGCGGAGCGGTCAGCCAACCGGGACGCTGTCAATGAACGGATTGAAGCTGTCACGGTCAACAAAACCAGCAATGAGTGGGTCGGAATATTGAACGACGCGGGCGTGCCGTGTGGCCCCATTTATTCTATCGATCAAGTTTTTGCCGACCCGCAGGTGCAGCACCTTGGCATGGCCCAAGTCGTGGAGAGCGCTGCATTAGGACGCCAGGAGGTTGTCGGGCAGGCGGTTAATTTGAGCCGGACACCTGCATCTATCCGCATGGCAACACCTGAGTTGGGTGAACATACCGACCAAATTCTTAACGATCTTGGCTATGCGCCAGAAGAGATCGTTGAACTACGCAATAGCGGCGTTATATGAATAATAGGGTGTCGAACAGCTGGCATTAAACGTGCAATTCTAATCTGCGAAACAAAAGTTAGCCCCTTTGTCACACTTAGGTGTGATAGCCAGATAATCACTGAGTTTCACGTTATGTATATTTTATAGAGCCACCATGGGCATGCCTCCAGTATCTAGCGAATATTAGAAGTTTGAATTATGCTGGCCGAACACGTGCTTTCTAGGCCTTCCCGAAATGACGCTGATTACTAGTAAAATTCAAACCCACTCGTCTGACTTCCTGGCAAACGCCACTCAGATGGAAGAAAAACTGAAATCGCTGCGCGCCGCTGTGGCTAAAGTCAACTTAGGGGGCGGAGAGCGTGCCCGGAAACGGCATGTGGGCCGCGGCAAGTTGCTGCCGCGGGAACGTATCCGTTGTTTGCTGGATCCCGGCGCTCCATTTCTTGAATTACAACAACTTGCGGCATGGGATTTGTATGAGGAGGATATTCCGTCGGCGGGTGTGATAACTGGAATTGGCCGAGTGTCCGGCCTGGAATGCCTGGTAATTGCCAATGACGCCACGGTCAAAGGTGGCACCTATTATCCTATGACCGTCAAGAAACATGTCCGCGCTCAGGAAGTAGCGGAACAAAATCATCTTCCCTGCATCTATCTTGTAGATTCTGGCGGTGCGAACCTGCCTGAATGGCCGGATGTTTTCCCTGACCGGGATCATTTTGGGAGAATTTTTTACAATCAGGCAAATATGTCGGCCAAAGGTATTCCCCAAATTGCAGTAGTCATGGGCTCGTGTACTGCGGGTGGAGCCTATGTGCCCGCGATGTCCGACGAGAGCATTATTGTCCGAGAACAGGGCACTATATTTTTGGGCGGCCCGCCGCTCGTCAAGGCTGCCACCGGCGAGGAAGTATCAGCCGAGGACTTGGGTGGAGCGGATTTGCATTCGCGCACTTCGGGTGTCACCGACCATTACGCACTGAACGACCATCACGCGTTAGCAATTGCCCGGCGAATTGTTTCCAATTTGAACCGAGTAAAACCGAAATCCATCGAGATCCGACTGCCCCGAGATCCCGTTTATGATCCGGCAGATCTATACGGCATCCTGCCCCAGGATGTGCGTCAACCATACGATGTGCACGAAGTCATTGCCCGCATTGTGGATGGCAGTGAGTTTGATGAATTCAAGCGTCTGTATAGTACTACCTTGGTATGCGGTTTTGCTAATATTTGGGGTTACCCAGTGGGTATCGTCGCTAACAATGGGATTTTGTTTTCTGAATCCGCTCTTAAGGGGGCTCATTTCATCGAGCTTTGTAGCCAGCGGGGCATTCCACTGGTGTTCTTACAGAATATTTCCGGCTTTATGGTCGGGCAAAAATACGAGGCGGGTGGCATCGCCAAGGATGGCGCCAAACTGGTTACGGCTGTGTCCACAACCAAGGTGCCTAAGTTCACCGTGGTAATTGGCGGGTCTTATGGCGCCGGTAATTATGGCATGTGCGGGCGAGCATATAGTCCGCGATTTTTGTGGATGTGGCCGAGCGCGTCCTTGGCATTGATGGGACCGGACCAGGCGGCGGGTGTATTGGCTACGGTGCGTCGCACCGGTTTGGAGCGTCAGGGTGAGCAATGGTCAGAGGAAGAAGAGGCGGAATTTAAACAACCGATCATTGATCAATTCACGGAGCAAAGTTCCCCTTATTTTGCAACAGCACGCGGTTGGGACGACGGCCTGATTGATCCAGCTGAAACCCGCAACGTTCTGGGCCTAGCCTTATCCGCAGCGCTGAACGCCCCGGTTGAGTCAACCGAGTTCGGCGTATTTCGGATGTAGAGCCGACGCACCGATGTTTAGCAAAATTCTTATTGCAAACCGGGGTGAAATCGCCTGCCGGGTTATCCGAACCGCCCAACGCATGGGAATTTCTACTGTCGCGGTCTTTTCAGAAGCCGATGCCAATGCCATGCATGTGACCATGGCGGACGAGGCTGTTTTTCTAGGACCGGCGCCCGTACGGGAAAGTTATCTGTCGATTGAAAAAATCATCGAGGCTGCCCAACGAACCGGCGCCGAGGCCATTCATCCGGGCTATGGTTTTTTGTCGGAAAACGCCACTTTCGCTGAAGCCTGCGTGGCAGCCAATTTTATCTTCATCGGTCCCCCTGCGAAGTCAATCCGAGCCATGGGAGAAAAGGGTACTGCCAAAGCTCTAATGCAAAAGGCGAAGGTTCCAGTTTTACCTGGTTATCATGGCGACAATCAGGACGACGCTGTATTGACTAGGGCAGCGGATGAAATTGGCTATCCCGTCCTAATTAAGGCCGTATCGGGCGGTGGCGGGAAGGGGATGCGGCAAGCCAATGACGCGAACCGGTTTGCCGCTGCCTTGAAGGGGGCGCGCCGAGAAGGACTTTCGTCATTCGGTGATGATCGAGTGTTGGTTGAAAAATTTCTCGAGCGGTCCCGACATATAGAAATCCAAATATTTGCCGATCAACATGGCAATATAGTTCATCTATTCGAACGTGATTGCTCCATCCAGCGTCGCCACCAAAAAGTATTGGAAGAGGCGCCCGCCCCTGGCATTACACTAGAAATGCGTAGTGCCATGGGCGAAGCAGCGGTCGAGGCTGCCAAGGCCATTGGCTATGTCGGAGCAGGTACTGTGGAATTCATTGCAGACATTGGCCAAGGCCTGTCCGAGGATGCCTTTTATTTCATGGAAATGAATACCCGGCTACAGGTGGAGCATCCCGTGACTGAGATGGTTACAGGGCAAGATCTGGTGAGTTGGCAATTGTATGTGGCGGCTGGTGATGAGCTTCCGTTGAGCCAGGACGAGCTGTCAATTACCGGCCACGCGGTCGAGGCACGGATTTACTCTGAGAACCCACAGAAAAATTTTCTGCCTGCAACCGGCACTTTGCATCGGCTGCGACCACCTGCCGAAAGCACCAATTTGCGCCTGGAGACAGGGGTGCGAGAGGGTGAAGAAGTCACGATGTTCTACGATCCCATGATCGCCAAACTGATTGCCTGGGATCGCGACCGTTCAACGGCTTTGCGTCGTTTGGGCAAAGCGCTTGAGAACTATGAAATCGCGGGCGTAATTACTAATGTGGATTTCCTTGCTGCCGTGGTAGGCCATCCGTCTTTTGTTGCAGGCAATCTGGAAACCGGTTTTATCAATAAACACAAGGAAGATTTGATCCCGGTTCCCGGCCCGGTCCCCGATCAGGCCCTGGCCCTGGCCTGTCTTGATCTACTGCAGTCTCGCCGTGGTTATGCGGCACCAGCCGACCCCTATTCCCCATGGAACCGGGTGGATGGCTGGCGTCTGATCGATCAAGGACATGACGAACTCATTTTCCTTGATCAAGACGGTAGCGAATTAGTGGTGACGATTCATTATCTAAGGGGCGGTGGCTATCGTCTTGATCTGCCAGGTGGGCAAATCGTGGCCGACGGTGAAGTGGACGAGGGTGGTACTATTTGGGCCGATTTGGATGGCCTGAAGGTTTCTGCGGCCGTTGTGCGTGATAGGGATAAGGTGACAATCCTCAGCAATGATCGGGCCTACCGCATTGAACATGTTGATCGTATGGCCCTGGTGAATGTAGATATGGAGGAGGGTTCAAAGGTAACGGCGCCTCTACCGGGCAAAATTGTTCAGGTGTTAGTGGAACCTGGTTCCAACGTAAAAAAGGGTGATGCGCTCCTCATTCTTGAAGCCATGAAAATGGAACATACCATCACCGCGCCCAGGGATGCCTTAATCGAAGACGTTCCCTTTACGACAGGAGAGCAGGTCACCGAAGATACCGAATTGGTTATATTCGCAACAGAAGAGGAATGAACCTATTCAATACTGATGATGGCTTTGGTTGAGAAGTTGGTTCGTTGGTTAGAAGTCAAAAACTCAGTTTTCTTATGAAGTATCTGAGGCCAACTTGAAATCCGGCAGGCAGCTAGGTTGCGGACGCCCTCCAATGCCTTGTTTACGGATTGTTCGACGTCAAGGTTGTAATATTTGAGAAGATATCCCCCCAGGCGTTCGCGACTAGCGCGGACGTGCACAGCAAAAATCAGTACTTATACGACGCTATCCGGATTTAACTCCTAAGCTGCCACAACAGCCGGCCTGAAGCCTTTTGGAACACCGGCCTTTGCAATGGCCCCCAATAAAGGTTCGTTCGGTAGCCCTGCGGCGACGATTTCACGAACGGCCACCAATTTTTCCAGATCCACACCGGTTCGTAGCCCCATGGCTTCCAGCATAAAAACTAGATCGTCCATGACAATATTGCCGGAAGCACCAGGTGCGAAGGGACAGCCACCCAATCCAGCCAACGAGGCATCAAAGCTTCGCACCCCTTCATCCAGGGCGGCATGTACATTCGCTAAACCCAGACCACGGGTATCATGAAAATGACCGGCTAAAATCACGTCATCTCCGAGATGCCGGCGCAACAACCGAAATACATCGCGAACCTGCGTGGGATTGGCATAGCCTACAGTGTCGGAGACGGAAAGTTCGTCAGCACCGTATTCCAATGTTTTTTCGGCGATGCGGACAATTTCGCCAGGATCCACTTGGCCTTCGATGGTGCATCCCAAAGCGGTCGCTAAACCCACCCCTAATTGGACCTTTTTGTTCGCCGCGGTCGAGTTCCGCAATTCCGCAATCTGCCGGAACCGTTCTAGAGATTCTTCTCGGCTGCACCGCACATTGGCCTGATTATGACTTTCTGAAATTGAAAGGACGAAGTTCAACTTGTGAAGGCCGGTAGGAAAACCTCTTTCCGCCCCACGCAGATTAGGGACAAGCGCGGAAACCGTCAGGCCATCGTGGGTCAAGGCATTGGCGACTACCTCTTCACAATCGATGAATTGACCTGAGACACTGGGAGGCACGAAAGAGCAGACCTCAATTTCGCCTACACCCGCTGCCGCTTCGGCAGCAATCCAGGCCATTTTCTTGTCTGTCGGGAAAAATTGATCGATACCTTGGATCCCATCACGCAAGCCAACCTCACAAACCTCAACATCAATATCCGCTCTCATGAGAATGGCCTTTCGTCAATTTTGTTTCTAATTTAATTCATAGCGCGTTTTCCCAAAAAACCCAACTTAACAATCGTATTATCGATTAGCAGCAGGGGCACATTTCACTGAGTATATAGGTTGTCTTGGATGCGTTATGTCTTGGATAAGATAGGAATTAGGAGTTAAGCGACGGACGAATTTTTCCTCAAATATTGAGCCATTCGGACAATGGGAGCAGAATGTTTGAAAAGCTAGGAGACTCAAAATGAGTAAATTGGATATGGCAACCCGATTGGGCGCCATCTTGAAGGAACGCGGCGAAACCGTTGCGGTTTCAGAATCATCTGCTGGTGGGCTGATTTCCGCAAACCTCTTGGCCGTTCCGGGTGCTTCCGCTTATTTCCTGGGCGGAGGCGTTATCTATACCCACCGTGCTCGCGGTAGGCTACTGGACGTGCCGAAAGAGGCCATGGAAGGGATCCGATCATCGTCGGAGCCGTACGCGATGCTTTGCGCGCGATCCATACGGGCAAAACTTAGTACGACTTGGGGTCTGGCAGAGACCGGGGCGTCAGGACCGACCGGCAACAGATATGGAGATGCAGCTGGTCACACCTGTCTCGCAGTCAGCGGACCCGTCGAGCGTGTCGTCACGGTAGAAACTGGAAAAAACGACCGAGAGGCGAATATGTGGGTTTTCACAAAAGGTGCATTAGACCTTTTGCACACTGTTATAGAAGAGATGGACTAACCGATGGACTTCAATGTTCCCAAAGTGATACTCGATAAAATTAAGGAACTGGATGAATTTATAGAACGTGAAATAAAACCCCTCGAGCGGAAAAATTTACAATTCTTTGACCATCGCCGGGAACATGCGCGTACCGATTGGGAAAATGGTGGTACGCCGACCAAAGAATGGGAAGCCCTGCTCCAGGAGATGAAAAAACGCGCTGACGCCGAGGGGCATTTACGATTTGCTCTTCCGAAAGAAATTGGCGGTCAGAACGGGTCAAATTTGTCCATGGCGATGATCCGGGAACATTTTGCACATAAGGGCCTTGGCCTACACAATGATCTGCAAAACGAGTCTTCGATTGTGGGTAATTTTCCCCTCGTCCATATGATGTGGCAGTTTGGAACGGATGCCCAAAAAGAGGAATTTCTGCCTGCGCTCATTACGGGTAGTCGGAGAATCGGGTTTGGCCTGACGGAACGTAATCATGGCTCTGATGCCACCTATATGGAGACCACGGCAGTTAAATTGGGGGACGAATGGGTAATCAACGGTAATAAACGTTTTAATTCAGGAATTCACGATGCCACCCATGATTTGGTGTTCGCCCGGACGTCTGGAGAGCCGGGAGAAGGGATGGGCATCACCGCCTTTTTGGTTCCGGTCACGAATTCGGGTTTCAATATTGAGAAAATGGATTGGACCTTCAATATGCCAACTGACCATGGCAGCATAGCATTAAATGATGTTCGCATGCCTGACAGTACGGAATCCTATCTTGGCGAGGAAGGCGATGGGCTGGTCGTTGCCCAGACTTTCTTGCACGAGAACCGAATTCGGCAGGCCGCATCATCGCTAGGTGCCGCACAGTATTGCATTGATGAGGCCGTGGCCTACGCCAAGGAACGGGTAACCTGGGGAAAATCCCTATCTACCAATCAAGCAATTCAGTTTCCTCTAACGGAGTTACATACCGAAGCAGAAATGGTGAGAAATCTCGTCTACAAAACTGCATGGAATTTGGATCAACAAAATCATATGGCAGTTACCGATCAAGTTTCCATGGCAAACTACCGGGCAAACCGACTTGTGTGCGAAGCATCCGACCGGGCCATGCAGGTATTTGGTGGGGAGGGGTACACGAGAAATCAGCCCTTCGAACATATTTACCGACATCATCGCCGTTACCGCATAACGGAGGGCGCAGAGGAAATACAAATCCGTAAAATCGCAGGACATTTATTTGGTTTTCTGGGGAGCAACAGATAATCTTGTGAAAATATTTTGCAAATTTTTTTTGGAATTTAAGGCGGCATGTCCTGGATTGAATGCGTACACTGTCGTTACGGATGATGACGTGATTTCGATTGGGTAAAAGAAGGTCGAAATTTCTTCGACAACTTTTCGCCGTTACGAACATCAGGAGGTATCAGGATGAAGGGTGTGGTTTTTTTGGGTGACCGACAACTTGAGATACAGCAGTTTGATGATCCGATTCCTGCAGCAGGCGAAGTTGTTCTGGAAATTAAGGCCTCGGGTATGTGCGGCAGTGATTTGAAGTTTTATCGTGCATCCGCCAAGGACGGTGGAACGAGCGCGCTTGGTTTGGGAGGTGATGGCGGTCCGGTCATAGCCGGACACGAACCCTGTGGCGTCGTTGCCGACGTTGGTCCCGGCGTCACAGAGGCGGAGGCTCGAATTGGCCAACGGGTGATGGATCACCATTATTCCGGGTGCGGTGTTTGCAATGATTGCCGCAGCGGATGGTCCCAGTTGTGCGGTGAGGGGTTCACTGTGTTTGGAGCGACGGGCAATGGCGCCCACGCGAAGTATATGAAAGTACCCGTCCGAACACTGGTCCCTCTACCTGATGAATTGTCGTTCGAAACTGGCGCCGCTATTTCGTGCGGTACGGGCACGGCCTTTGGTGCCTTGCGCAGAATTGGATTGCGTGGCGAAGATACGCTAGCAGTTTTTGGCCAGGGGCCAGTGGGCCTGTCGGCGGTTCAGTTAGCCGCTGCCATGGGTTCCAGAGTTATCGCTTTGGATGTGAGTGCGGAACGCCTCGCGTTAGCAAAAACGTTTGGTGCTGAAGTTTGTCTGGATGCTGGTGCTGATGACTTGGTTGCAACCATTAAGGATCTGACACACGGCGTTGGTGTAAATAAGGCCCTCGATTGTTCAGGGGCGGAATCAGCTCGTCTAGCGGCCGTGCAATGCACAAGGACATGGGGGACCGTCGGGTACGTTGGCGAGGGCGGTAGGGTGACCTTGGATGTGAGCCGCGACATGATCCGAAAACAAATGACAATAATTGCATCCTGGACATTTTCTTCGATTGGTCAAGCGGAGTGCGCCCGTTTCGTCGCCGATCGCAAAATTGATGTTGACGCCCTATTTACACATCGCTGGAAGTTGGACCAGGCTGAGGAGGCCTACCAACTGTTCGATCAACAAACCACGGGCAAAGGTGTGTTCCTTTCTTAGTCTTATTTTTACTGTACCACCCTTGGCAGCTAAAATGTGGTTATCGCAGTGAGAAATCTGACGTGGGTCGGAATGAAAAATTTAGAGAATACAAGTGGATTGGAGGCGGTATGAGCCGAATAGCCATTGCCGGATTTCTGCATGAAACCAATACATTCGCTCCTGTCAAAGCGACATGGGATGATTTTGTCCGGACAGAAAGTTTTCCGGGTTTATCTACCGGTGAAGAAATTTTAACAGTAATGCCTGGTAAAAACATCGCCATAGCGGGCTTTATCGGGGAGGCCCAATCGAGAGGCCATGAACTGGCCCCGCTTGCGTGGTGTTTCGCCATTCCATCAGCGCACGTGACTGAACATGCTTTTGAAACCTACGCAGAGATGCTCTTGACGGGTTTAGAAAACGCCGCACCCTTTAATGCTGTCTACCTTGATTTGCATGGTGCAATGGTTTGCGAACATTTTGAGGATGGCGAGGGAGAGTTGTTGTCCAGGGTCCGGGCGCATTTGGGCTCTGAAATTCCACTCGTTGTTAGTCTCGACCTGCATAGCAATACAACACAACAGATGTTCGATAATTGTGACGGCTTAATTGCCTATCGCACTTATCCACATATCGACATGGCGGATACTGGTGCTCGCGCCGCACGATATTTGGATAGTATGCTAGCGGCACCTGATTTGAAGCCTGCCAAGGCCCATCGGACGATACCCTTTTTAATGCCGTTGACCGGTCAGTGCACGATGGTCGAGCCAACGGCCGGCGTCTACAACAAACTGGCACAGTTGGAGCAAGAGGATGGGGTGCTTTCAGTGTCGTTCACGCCAGGGTTTCCTCCGGCGGATATCTGGGATTGTGGCCCAGTTGTAGTTGCTTACGGTGACGATCAGGAAACTGCAGACCGAGCTGTTGATACTCTGTTTGACGCAATTTTGCAGCATGAGGAGGAGTTTCAAGTGGAGCGGTTATCACCAGGAGAGGCTGCGTCTCGGGCAATTGCTTCAAATGCTCATAAGCCGTTTGTATTGGCCGATGTGCAGGATAATTGTGGGGCAGGCGCAACGTCGGACACTACTGGAATGTTGCGATCGCTTATCGAGCAGGGTGCCGATGGCGCAGTCGTCGGCGTACTGGTGGATGGCGCCGCGGCGGCTCAGGCGCACGCATCAGGCAAAGGCGCGACGATTGATGTCAGCTTGGGCGGCAAGGTTTATACTGACGGCGATCCGCCTTATGAAGGCAGCTTTGAGGTCGTCGCCTTAAGTAACGGCCAATTCACTTGTACTGGCGCCTTCTACAAGGGCGCAAAACCCGATTTAGGACCCATGGCACTACTGCGTTCTGGGGGAGTCTCCGTGATCGTATCCACGCATCGAATGCAGGCGGCTGATAAAGAAATGTTCCGACACTTGGGGTGCGAACCAGCCAAACAGAAAATTCTTGGTCTTAAAAGTAGTGTCCACTTCCGAGCTGATTTCACTGATATTGCGGAACAAATTTTGGTTGTTGAGGCGCCGGGCGCAAGCGTCGACCGCCCAGAAAAATTACCCTATAAAAATTTGCGGCCGGGTGTGCGACTTGGGCCAAAAGGACCGGAATTTGTCCCAACGGAATTATAAACAGTGACCAATCTATGAAAATTTCTATTTCCATTGGTGCTTACAACAGGGTCGATGTCGTTGGCATGGTGGATTACATCCAGCATGCAGAGAAACTTGGTGTAGCCTACGCATGGTCGGCAGAGGCTTGGGGCCATGATGCGGTGACGTCTCTGGGCTACTTAGCGGGAAAAACGGAAAAGATCATCCTGGGCACCGGGATTATGCAAATCAGTGCCCGGACGCCGTCCATGACGGCGATGACCGCCTTATCCCTCGCCAACCTGAGTAATGGCCGATTTATTCTTGGGCTAGGCGTAAGTGGGCCGCAGGTTGTCGAGGGCTTGCAAGGCGTATCCTACAAGGGACCCCTTGGCCGTTTGAAGGAAAACGTAGAGATTATTAAGATGGCCTTTCGGGGCGAGAAGGTGGTCTACGACGGCAGGCATTTTACCCTGCCACTACCCGGGGGAGAGGGTAAATCCCTTCGCCTGGATCACCCGCCACGGGACATCCCAATATTTCTTGCTACGTTGGGGCCAAAATCACTGGAGTATACGGGAGCCGTTGCCGACGGTTGGTTGGGTACGTCGTTCTCCCCGGATCATCCTGAGGCCCATATCGATTACCTAAAGATGGGTGCCGAAAAAGCCGGACGCAGCCTTGCGGATCTAGAATTGCATTCATCATGTAATGTGGCCATTGGTGAAAATGTTCAGGAAATGATCAATGCTCATAAACCTGGTGTCGCATTTTCTATGGGCGCTATGGGCTCCGAAAATACTAATTTTTACAACGATGCTTTCAAGCGGGCGGGATATACCGATGATGCCCTCGCCATTCAACGTCTGTGGAAGGACGGTAAGCGTCAGGCAGCTATCGACCGGGTGCCCGACGCCATGGTCACCGAATTCAGTGCTATTGGGACCGAAGACATGGTGCGTAAGCGGTTCGAGACCTATCGGGATGCGGGGATCAACGCTCTGACGCTGCGTTTAGATAATAATATAGAAATTGGTCAGCGCATTTCGCAACTGGAAGGTATCATGGACCTGCTGCCGGACCGCCACTAGGCCTTGTTATAGGTTTTTCTTGGACCCGCACCTTGATACAGTGGGCCCCTCTACCTTCTTGGAGTCTAACATGAATAAGCCCCTAACCACCGCCGAATCCCAGCCTAATGATTTGTCGCAATTCTGGATGCCCTTTACTTCAAATCGGGAATTCAAGGCAGCTCCCCGCCTTTTGGTCTCGGCCAAGGGAATGTATTATAAAAGTCATGACGGTCGCGATGTATTGGATGGTTCGGCCGGCCTATGGTGTGTCAACATTGGTCACGGTCACCCGAAGGTGGTCGAAGCGGTCAAGGCTCAGACGGAGACCTTAGAGTTTGCGCCATCGTTTCAATTCAGTCAGCCATTGGCTTTTGAATTAGCACAGAAATTGGCCACTATAACACCGGACGGTATGGATCGGATTTTCTACACCAATTCCGGTTCGGAAGCTGCAGATACTGCGCTGAAGATTGCATTGGCCTATCACCGGATACGGGGTGAGGGAACGCGCACAAGGCTTATTGGTAGGGAACGGGGATATCACGGCGTTGGTTTTGGAGGCATTTCCGTGGGTGGCATGGTCGCAAACCGTAAATTTTTCGGACCTTTGATAAACGGCGTGGACCATCTGCCACATACACACAATCTTGCTAAACAAGCATTCTCCAGAGGCCAGCCTGATTGGGGCGCCCATTTAGCCGATGAGTTGGAAGCTATGATCGCCTTGCACGATGCTTCAAACATCGCTGCCGTGATGGTTGAACCTATGGCCGGATCGACGGGAGTACTCGTTCCACCAAAAGGTTATTTGGAACGGCTAAGGGAGATAACAGCCAAACACGGCATCCTTTTGATTTTTGATGAAGTGATAACCGGATTCGGTCGCATGGGCACCGGATTTGCCTCAGAACGGTTCGGAGTGAAGCCGGATATTTTCACCATGGCTAAGGGCTTAACCTCCGGTTATGTGCCCATGGGTGCTGTCGCTGCCGATAATAATATTTACGATACGTTCATGAGCGAGAGCCCCGCGGGAATAGAGTTATTCCATGGGTATACTTACTCCGCGCATCCATTGGCCTGTGCGGCCGCGGCCGCTACATTGGAAGTGTACCAGGAAGAAGGCCTGTTCCAACGGGCTGCAGATATGAGCCCTTATTTAGAAAAAGCCGTGCATTCATTAAAGGATCTGCCGAACGTCATCGATATTCGCAATATTGGGCTGGTTGGTGCCGTTGAACTCGCGCCACGGAAAGGTGCTCCCGGTGCTCGCGGTATGGAAGTTTGTATCAAAGCGTATGAGGCCGGTTTGATGGTCAGAGTGTCGGGTGATGTGATCGCGATGTCACCGCCACTAATTTTGGAAAAAACTCATATGGACGAAATGATAGAAATACTTAGTAATGTGATTAAGGCGATAGAATAGCGCCCAAAAAAGGGCCATCCCATGTTGATTGGTGTTCCCAAAGAAATCAAAAATCATGAATATCGTGTTGGCCTGACACCCGCCGCAGTTCGGGAGGCAGTGCTCCACGGACACAAGGTCTTGGTGGAGATTAATGCGGGTGCTGCAATCGGCTTGATGGACGAAGACTATCAGGCCGCCGGCGCAGTTATAGCCAATTCTGCGTCCGACGTCTTCTCCGAGGCCGATATGGTGGTAAAGGTAAAGGAACCGCAAACGTCAGAAATCGCAATGCTACGAGAAGGTCAGGTGCTATTTACCTATCTGCATCTTGCGCCTGATCGGGAGCAGACAGAAGGTTTACTCGCTTCGGGTGTTACGGCGATTGCCTATGAAACCGTAACCGATGATCAAGGAGGTCTGCCCTTACTGGCGCCCATGAGCGAAGTGGCTGGGCGAATGTCGATCCAGGCCGGTGCTCATTGTCTCGAGATGTATCAGGGCGGGCGGGGCGCTCTGCTCGGTGGGGTAGCCGGAGTGCCCGCTGCTGATGTCCTAATTTTGGGCGGCGGAGTTGTCGGATCTAACGCAGCACGTATTGCTATCGGTTCCGAGGCACGGGTCACCGTGATCGATTTGAACTTACGTCGTCTCAAAGATCTTGACGACCAATTTTCCTCTTCACTCAACACAATCTATTCCACAGCAGACGCCATAGAAAAACATGTTATGACTTCTGATCTTGTCATCGGTGCGGTGCTGGTGCCAGGCGCTGCTGCGCCGCGATTGGTGACCGAGGAAATGATCAAGGGCATGCGCAGGGGTGCGGTTGTTGTCGACGTCGCTATCGATCAAGGCGGGTGTATTGAAACTGCGCGGCCCACCACTCACGATGCTCCTACATATAAGGTTCATGACGTGGTGCATTATTGTGTCGCTAACATGCCTGGCGCCGTTGCGCGCACCTCCACCTTTGCCCTCAATAACGCCACAATACCCTTTATGCTGGCGCTCGCGGACAAGGGTTTTGCCCAAGCTGTGCGTGAAAACCCTCACCTCAAGGCCGGTCTTAACGTGCATGCGGGCGAGGTCACCTATGAGGCGGTGGCACGCGACCTTGACTTGAATTATCGCCCGGCGGACGAGGCTCTGACTGGGTTGTAGGGAATGACGAAATGGATATTGGACTTGGTGTGCCCTCGGGCGCGGACAGCTGGAAAGTTGTCGAACGGGCCGAGGAATTAGGATTTGACTATGCCTGGTTTTACGACACGCAGCAGCTATGCGGAGACGTTTTTGTGGCCATGGCGGCCGCAGCCATGCGTACCAGTACCATTCGCT
>CAZDQC010000003.1:15719-67383 GCA_964507245.1 uncultured Rhodospirillaceae bacterium | reverse complement strand
TTGTCATCCATTTCGCGTTCCGGCACAGCCACCATTAGCTGTTCGGCGACTAGACGAGCATCGCCCACGACCGCCAGGTCCGCCTCCGTATAGCGCCCGATGTGGGCGCGTGCGCGGTCCACATGAACCAATGGCACCGGTGGTAGTGAAGCCCCAAAACTCATGGTCAAGAAATTTAATGCGGCCCCGAAAACTAGGACGCAATCCGCCTGTTCCATATACCGTCGGCCCGCGGAATGAGAAAACGAACCGATAATTCCCAGATTGTAGGGATGATCGCTAAATAGATCCTTGCCTCGAGCCGAGGTCGCCAGCAAAGCACCAATCCGGTCAGCCAGTTCCTCTAGCGCAGGCCCCGCCCCGGCAAGATAAGCGCCCATGCCCGCCAGAATAACCGGCCGCTTGCTGTCCGCAATCACATCCGCTACCGCCGCTATGGTCTGATCGCGAGCGGGCGAGGGAGGTAAGGCATCCGGCAACACCGGCACTAAATCGTCGCTGCGTACCGTCATTTCAGACAACTGCACGTTGGTTGGCAAATGCAAGGTAACAGCATGGCCCCGAACAGCAATAGCAACCGCATCGGCGAGTGCGGCGCGGGCGCCATGCGGTGATGTTGGAAAAAAACTTTGCATACCGGCGGCTTCCATAACGCCGCGCGAATTGAAGGCCTTGTAGTCAGGCCCAATCCCGTTAACTGCACCCCCCGACACAGGCGCCTCACCGTAGATGATCAGTACCTTGGAGCCCGTACGGGAAGCGCTGATGGCGGCATGTAAGCCATTCGCGGCCGCAGGTCCCCGGCCTATTACGGCGACCCCAAGTTGACTTGAAGCGGCCGCATAGCCCTCCGCCATAGCGATGGCGCTATTTTCGTGCCGAGCACCGTGAAAATTTACGCCGATGACGTCGAGCTCCGTCGCGAACATGGCCGTGTCATCGCTCATCAGGCCAAACACGCAATCAACGCCCAGGTTCTTGATGTCATGGGCCAATACCCGGTAGGTGGGGCTAATTTGCTGGCTCATTTCGGTTGCTCCGTTACTGCCGCCAATTCAGGAAGTATAAGCAGGAATTGGTTCGGAGAAAAGATTTTCGATGGAATTGCCGACTACAGTGTTTCTGGCGAACCGAGCCAATAGCGCAATGCCTCGCCTAATCCAACTGGATGAAAGTTCATTTTTGTTAGTTAAATATGCTTTACTCTAATCCGATGATCTCTTTGCCGAGATTGCGGTCGGTATTGCCACGAACTTATTGGGGACCATCATGACGAGCAACGCCAAACGAAAAGCCATTTATCCAGTTAACAAATATCTGGAAGGCAACTACACCCCTGTTAACGAAGAGCGGGTAGTACCATTCGAGGATATGAAGGTCATTGGCGAAGTGCCTTCGGATTTGCATGGTTCCTACGTACGCAACGGCCCCAACAATCAGTTTCAACCCCTGGGCAGGTACCATCGATATGATGGTGACGGCATGTTGCATGGCATTTACTTTGAAGACGGCCGCGCCACCTATCGCAACAAATGGATCCGGACGACTTGCTTTGAGGAGGAAGCATCGGCCGGTCGGGCCCAGTGGGGCGGTATGCTTGATCCGCGCAGGGTCGATCGGCCAGACATGCCGCTTAAGGATACGGCCAATACTGACGTGGTGATGCATGCCGGAAAACTAATTTGCCTCTGGTACATCTCCGGCGATCCCTATCTGGTTGATCCTGTGACGCTGGAACCCCTGGGCATGTCGGATTTTAAGGGTAAGCGCGCGACGAAGATTTCAGCCCATTCGAAAACTGACGAAAGCACTGACGAATTCATCTTTTTTGACTACAGCCGCGACTTTCCCTACATGCATCACGGCGTGGTTAATAAGGAAGGGGAAATGACCGCCTTCACTCCTGTGGAGCTGCCCGGTCCTCGGATGCCGCACGATATGTGGATTACCCGTAAACATACCATCCTCCACGATTTGCCGCTGATCTGGGATGAAGAGGCCTACAAGAGCGGTCGCGTAAAATTGAAATTTGAGGAAAACTGGCCCGCTCGGTTTGGCGTCATCCCGCGCCATGGTAGGCCCGAGGAGGTCCGTTGGTACGAGTTCAATCCTTGTTATATATTGCACACTATCAACGCCTGGGAGGAAGGAGATTGGCTGCATATGATCGGTTGCCGTATCCACCCCAATCATGATGCCCAGGGCAATCCGGACCTCAGTTCCATTACTACTATCATGGCCCGGCACGGCCTGGATGCCCGGCTCTACGCCTGGTCCGTCAACCTAAAGTCAGGTGCCACCAAGGAAGGCATGTTGGATGATAAATTGAATGGGGAGTTTCCGACCTGGAACAACTCCACCATGGGCACGCACATGAAACACGCTTATTGCGCCGAAATCAATCACGAACCGGCGATGAATTTTTCAGGTCTAATCAAATTTGATTTGGATACCGGGGCTTCCGAATACTATTCCGAGGGTCCAGACTACAAATACAGCGAGGCGCCGTTCGCGCCGGCCACCAACGCCACCGCGGAAGATCATGGCTACGTCATATCTTTCGTGCGTAATCTCCAGGCCGAGCAATCCGAGGTGCACATTTTTGACGCCCAGAACATAGGTGACGGCACTGTCTGTAAGTTGATCCTGCCCTGCCGGGTGCCCGAAGGCTTCCACGCCACTTGGGCACGCGGTGATATGATGTAAGCGCAGTAGTGATGGAGGTCTGGACCACGGCGGCCGCCTCTCCCAGAGGCACAATGAACTTGGCAAGAACCGTGGAAGCGGCTGGTTGGGATGGGTTGGCCGTGGTGGATTCGCAAAATCTGTCGGGCGATCCCTATGTGACCTTGGCCATGGCGGCGACGGTGACTGAGCGCATTGGCCTGGCCACCGCTGTGACCAATTCAGTCACCCGGCACGCGGCAGCGAATGCCACGGCCATTGCCTCGGTGCAACGTGTGGCCGAAGGACGCGCCGTCTTGGGCATAGGCCGGGGCGATTCCGCACTCGCCCATTTGGGCCGGGCGCCGGGCAAGGTGGGTCATTTCGAAACATATTTGCGCCATTTGCAGGCCTATTTGCGGGGCGACGCCGTGCCGTTCGATGAAATTGATATTCCCCAGGACAATGCGCCAGCGATATCTGAGTTGCGTCTTCATGATGCGCCCAGAGACAGCCGCATCCGCTGGATGCTAGGAACAAAAAAGGTGCCGGTCGAGGTAGCAGCAACCGGTCCCCAGGTTATCAGCATTGGCGCCCGCCACGCCGAGCGAGTCATGTTTTCCTTGGGTGCAGATCCCAACCGATTGGCTTGGGGCATTGAAGTGGCTCGAGAGGCCCGGCGTGAAGCTGGCTTAGATCCCGATGGCATTGCTTTTGGTGCCTACATAAATCTGGCCTGCCATGACGACATCGGCGCCGCGCGCGATTTAGTACGCGGCGGCCTGACCACCTTCGCACGCTTTAACATCATGCATGGACGGGTTACGGGCCCATGGTCGGAAAAGGCTCAGGGGGCACTGCGAGCCCTAATCCAGAATTATGACATGAACATGCATTCCCAGAGCGGTTCCCGGCAGGCGAGTACACTGACGGACGATTTCATCGATCAATTCGCCATCGTCGGCACGCCGGAACAATGCCTCAAACGGCTACGCGGTCTAGTGGCCCTGCAACTGGACAAGGTGGTGATCGGTGGCCGCTTAGGCCTATCACAAAACCCTAATGCGCCGCGTGCTATCGAATTGCTGGAACAACGGGTCTTGCCGGACCTACGGTGAGGCCGATGGTGCCACCGAAGGCGAGCGCAACATAACGACCGCCACAGCCGCCGCTGGAAAGGCTATAGCCAAATAAGCTGCCTGATAGCCGAGGGGAAAATACAAGGCTCCAAACAAGATAGGAGAGGCAACTTGACCCGCGGTGCCGAAGGCCAGTACGCCGCCCGTCAACCGCCCGACGGAGCCAGCTGGAGCGATACGAGCAACCTCAGAAAGCAAAACGCCATGCCACGATAGCGCCGTCATCGCGATTACTATGCAGACGGCCGAGACCTGCCATTGACTCCAGGCCGTGGAAAAGCCGCCCATGACCGCAGTGGCGATTGCCATGACGGCTGCTAGAATCCCCAATAATAACCGGGCTGATATGACGGTAGATGCCATCACGCCCCATAATATTCGGGAGGGAACAGCAACCAACGTAGTCAGGCCTAGGACCGCACCCGCCTGCACAGCTGTGTAGTTTAGTTCTTCGTAAAGATAGACCACGGTGAAGTTTGTGAAGATAGCCTGCAACCCGACAAATACAAAGGCCGCCATAGCCATGCTTCGCAACGCCGGTTGCCGCAAGACGAAGTAAACGGTCTCCTTCACATCACCAAAGGCGAGTTTTTGCTGCGGATTGCGGGTGCTATCTAATTCCCGGCGGCACGGTTGTAGACCGACTGCAATTAACAGGCAGACGCCTGCAGTAGCCAGAACGGCTTCCTGCCAGCCGATCCTGGCGGCCAACGGCAGTAGCAATGCGCCGGCGATGGCGATGCCGGCTGGCACGCCAGTCTGCTTGATGGAAAATATGAGGGGAGCTATTCTCGCTGGAGCATATCGGGAAAGTATTTCCGAGCTGGCAGGCGTCGCCGATGTGGAGCCGGCACTGATTAATATCGCTGCCAGACCAAGGGCCAGAAAACCAGTCCACAGGTCCAGGCCGCTCAACGTGAAAACGGCCAGCCCCAGGGCCATCAACAGGCCTCCAATTTGGCTCATTCGTATCCCGCCATAACGGATAATAAAAGTGCCGCAGCCTGCCATGACGAGGACGCCGACAAAGGCAAGCACCCAGGTGTAGGCGAGCACCACTTCAGAGGCGGTCCCAAGTTCTAGCGCGATGGTGGGAATCAGGACTGGAATAGCGGTTTTGGCCACCGTCGCCATGGTTTGTTGGATTAGCATGGCTACGACGGCAAGGATTAATATGGGCACAAGGAAATCTTGGTTTATGTCGCAGTAAGGGTCAAGCATGCCTTAGATCAACCCTTCACATTGCCTGGTCTTTCGTCTATATACGGCGGCAATCGGCTGGCGGTACTCGGCGAAAGGTGTTTCTCGCCCGGCATTCCAGACTAGCTAGGCATCTTTTGATCGCCGGAAATTCAGCTGGAAAATTCCAGAATTCCGCGGTTTTTGAAGGAGAGAACCACTGGTACAGGTCAGCGTACGCGACAATAATGTAGATCAAGCCCTTCGCGCCCTAAAAAAGAAATTGCAACGTGAAGGCGTCTTCCGCGAGATGAAGATGCGAAAATATTTTGAGAAGCCTTCGGAGCGTCGTGCCCGAGAAAAGGCGGAAGCGGTGCGTCGCGCCCGCAAACTGGCCCGCAAACGCGCCCAGAAGGAGGGTTTGCTTTAGTCAAACCTGCTTCATTCCCATAACGGCATTTTTCTGTAATTCCTTATACCCTCATTTGCGCCTAAGTGGTCAGCTCATCAAACAATTGGGCGTGCCTAAAATATCCGTGCTGAGATACGCTCACTGTCTAGAATTTCTTTGCTTCCCCCTTGGATCAAATTAGATATTTGAGCATTGCGCCAACCATAACGACAGCCGAGCATCGTGCAGCCAACCGTCAAGTAGGGTGATATGGCCAAATCATGATAGCTGTAACACAGCAGGCGGAGTTCATCTCGGTCCTCCGGCGTTGGGCTATTTTGATTTCCATCACGCTGGCAACCATGCAATACGCCATGGCTATTCTGGTGGTCTCGGTAGTCCTGCCGCAGATGCAGGGTTCACTATCTGCCACTCAGGATGAAATTGCCTGGGTTATGACCTTTAACATATTAGCCACGGCTGTTTTGACACCTATGTCAGGCTGGCTAGCGGCGCGGTTTGGTCGGCGGCAGGTCATGTTGGGGAGCATGGCGGGCTTTACCGTCGCCACGCTGTTTTGCGGTTTGGCAACCAATCTACCGATGCTGGTACTTTTCCGAATTGCCCAAGGGGCCTTTGGAGCACCGCTTATTCCCCTGGGTCAGGCCGTCATTCTTGATACTTTCCCCAAACATCAGCACGGCGTGGCCACCTCCGTGTTCGGTATGGCGGTGGTGGTCGGCCCGGTCATCGGGCCTATCTGGGGGGGGTGGCTAGCGGAGGACTATGGCTGGCCGGCGGCATTTTTCATGTTTTTGCCTTTCGGAGCCATTGCTCTGGTGGGACTGTATGCTTTTCTGCCGGACAAAAGCAGACCATCGGGCGTAACTTTGGATTGGACTGGTTTCCTGTCTCTTTCGGTTGCGATTATTTGCTTACAATTGCTTCTGTCCAGGGGTCAGCGGTTGGACTGGTTCGAAAGCCCCGAGATCATCATCGAAACCGTGTTGGCTTTAGTTGCCTTTCATGTGTTTGTGGTGCACAGCGTGACCGCCCAAAGACCATTTCTAGAACCCCGGCTGCTGTTGAACCGCAATTTCCTGATTGGCCTGATCATCGTCGCAATTTACGGCATGCTAAATTTTACTCCGATGGTGCTGCTGCCCCCCATGTTGCAGGGCTTGCTGGGCTACCCTGACAGTGTAATCGGTATCATATTGGGCTTACGTGGGGCAGGGGCGATCGGCGGATTTTTCGCCGCAATCTTCCTATCCAAAATCGACCCCCGCATCGGCATAAGCATTGGATTTTTGATCCAGGTTGCTTCCGGCCTGCATATGTCCAGTTTTGATACCAATGCGACGATTATTGACGTGGGGTTGAATTCCGTCCTCCAAGGCATGGCCGTCGGCATCATCTGGGTGCCACTCACGGTGGCCACATTTGCCACCCTGGACAACAAATTTTTGGATGAGGCTTCGGCGGTTTATCACATGCTGCGCAACCTAGGCAGCGCTGTTTTCATCTCTCTTTCGGTTACCATAGTTATCATTTCCACGTCAGCAAATTACGCAGAAATGAACGAGTTTATTTCTGATTTCAACAAGGTCTTGACCCTGCCTTGGTCCCTGGGTGCTTGGAATACAGATAGTGGCGCCAGTTTGGCCGCGCTTAGCAGCGAAATGGATCGGCAGGCAGCACTGATTGGCTATATCAATGCCTTCAAGGCCTATACCATCGCCAGCCTGGCGGTGCTGCCTCTGATCGCTCTGGTACGGATACCAAAATCCTAATCGTGCGGGTGGCCTATTCCGCTTTATTCGTGCAAATTGACGCAAGCATCTTTTGCGCCGATCTGAACCAAGTGGTTTTGAAACGATTTGAACGGCTGCTGGGTGCCCGGCCGGACCAGGCGCCCGCAACGAAACCTATAAATCAAAACGGAGCGGGTTAGGCGACCTCGAACAGGCCCGCAGCACCCATGCCACCACCGATGCACATGGTGCAAACCACATACTTGGCGCCTCGACGCTTACCTTCGATCAGAGCGTGTCCGACCATGCGGGCGCCACTCATGCCATAGGGATGGCCAATTGAAATCGCGCCGCCGTTCACGTTTAATTTCTCGTCGGGGATGCCCAGGCGTTCTCGGCAATAGAGTACCTGTACCGCGAAGGCTTCATTCAATTCCCACAAATCGATATCATCCACCGTCAGGCCGTTTCGCTCCAACAATTTCGGAACGGCAAACACAGGCCCAATACCCATTTCGTCTGGCTCGCAGCCAGCCACAGCTAGGCCGCGATAGATACCAAGGGGTTCGATGTTACGTTGTTCGGCTAGCTTGGCGTCCATTACCACCGCGGCGGAGGCGCCATCAGACAGTTGCGAGGCATTACCCGCGGTAATCGTGCCACCCTCGAAGACTGGGTTCAGGCCAACCAGGCCCTCTAAATTGGTTGAGGGGCGGTTGCCTTCATCCTTATCCAAAGTGACTTCTTCTTCCGTGACTTCCTTGGTTTCCTTGTTTGTGACCAATTTGATGGATGTCATTGGCATGATTTCTTCGTCAAATTTGCCGGCTTGTTGCGCCGCTGCAGTGCGCATCTGACTTTGCAGACCATAAGCGTCCATGTCGTCGCGGCTGACGGAGTAGCGGTCGGCAACCACCTCTGCTGTATTTAACATGGCCATATAGATATCCTTGGCCTTACTGGTAACGGAGGCGTTGGCATGAGTATTCATGTCGCCGTTTTGCACCATGGAGATGGATTCTACTCCGCCGCCTACACAAATAGGCATCTCATCGTCAATCACCTGTTTGGCGGCAGTGGCGATGGCCATCATGCCGGAGGAGCATTGCCGGTCCAGGGTCATGCCGCTGACTTCCACCGGCAGGCCGGCCGCCAGGAGGCTTTGTCGCGCCGTGTTTCCACCGGTGGTGCCCTGCTGCAAAGCGCAGCCGATAATCACGTCATCGACCTCGCCTGGCTCAATGCCCGCACGGGCCACGGCATGCTGAATGGCATGGCCGGTCATGATCGGACCTTCCGTGTTGTTAAAGGCGCCACGATAGGCTTTGCCAATCGGCGTGCGGGCGGTGGAAACAATGACGGCTTCTCTCATGGCGAACTCCTCGTATGCCTTTGGGCGGTTCTTTTTTTCTGATTTGTTAGTGCTCGGCAATATAGCCACGGAGGACCACTTACACCAGCCACCAAAAAATTTTCATGCCGCCAAAAAGGAAATAAGAATTTCATTAATTGCCGATGGCGCCTCCATCAAACCCATATGTCTCAACTCGGGTACGATGGCCAATTCGGCGCCAGGGATGGCCTGAGCCATGCGCCGAGCCATGTCTGGTGGGCTGCCCACGTCATCTGAGCAGGTCATAACAAGGGTGGGGCATCGAATCTTTGGAATTTCGCTCGCTAACGCCTGATCACCAAAAGCAAGAACCCGGTAGATTTCCGGATAGATATTTCGGTCATTGGAGTGCATCCAATGGCGAACTTGATCTATGATTTCTGGGTGATCGGTGGCAAATTTCTCAGTGAACCAGCGCTCCAATGCCATTTCCACCGTTGTGCCATGGCCTTCCTGCCGGGCGATCCGCAACCGCTCTATCATCCCGGCCCGGTCTTTGTCACTACGGTCATAGCCGGCATTAAGAACCGCTAGCCGACAAACTCTTGTAGGGCAAGCGATGGTAAATGCCTGGACGATCAGCCCGCCCAAAGAAAAGCCAACCAGACGGCAGCGTTCAATCGACAAATGATCCAGCAGGCGCTCCAATTGGTCCACAAAATCAACCATTTCATAGGGGCCTGGGTGCGCCTGACTTCTGCCGTGACCCAACAAATCGTAACGCAACATTTTGAATTTCCGTGCAAGCGGGGTGAGCTGTCCCTGCCACATATCCAAGTTCAGCCCCATGCCATGTACCAGAACCACAACAGGCCCATCGCCGGTAACAGAGAAGGAAGTATCGTGCATGACGAATGATAACGTTAGAATGATGTCAAAACAAAGAGGGGACAAAGCGATGGCGGTGTTCGACTATGTAGTGATTGGCGCAGGTTCAGCGGGATGTGTCCTGGCTAACCGGCTAACCGTGCCGCCTCGGGCCAAGACGTTGCTTCTGGAAGCCGGCGGTAAGGACCGCAACGTTTGGATTCATATCCCCGTTGGCTTCAACAAGACCTTGAACGACCCGTCAGTCAATTGGTGCTTTGAGACAGAACCGGAGGCAGCGACTGACAACCGAAAAATCCCGATTCCTCGAGGTAAAGTCCTAGGCGGCTCCTCCTCCATAAACGGTATGTTGTATGTGCGTGGCCAGTCCCAGGACTACGACACCTGGGCCCAGATGGGCAATCGAGGCTGGTCGTTCGACGAGGTGCTGCCCTTTTTCAAATTGTCGGAAAATTTCGAGCGGGGGAGCAGCGATCTTCGCGGTGGAAGCGGCTTATTGAACGTGGCCGACATGCGGGAGAATGACCGGCTGCTGGATGCTATGATCGAAGCCGGCGATCAAGCCGGATACGGCATCAACCCTGACTACAATGGCGAGAATCAGGACGGCTTTGGTTATTATCAAGTGACACAACGCCATGGCCGCCGTCACAGCGCAGCGCGGGCCTTTCTAGGTCCAGTGGCACACCGGGCGAATCTTCATATACAAACGAACGCTATTGCAGCACGTCTGCTAATGGACGGCAAGCGCGTCACTGGCGTGGAATATCAGGTAGGAGATGAGTTCCACCAGGCACACGCCAGACGCGAGGTAATATTGAGCACCGGTGCCGTGCAGTCGCCGCAACTTCTGGAATTGTCCGGCATCGGGCAGTCTGACCTATTGCGAGACCTGGGTATCGAGGTGCGTCATGAACTTCCTGGAGTAGGTGAGAATTACCGCGACCATTATATGAGCCGAGTTAGTTGGCGGGTCCGTAATGCTCGGACACTGAATGAAAAAAGCCGGGGCTGGCGCTTGGCTATCGAAGCCGTAAAGTACGGTATCGCCCGTCGCGGAGTGCTGACATACACAGCAGGCATCGTTCATGGTTTTGTTCGCAGCCGGCCGGAACTGGCAACGCCGGATGTACAATTCCACGGCGCCCACGCCAGTCTGTCCGGGAACACGGATCGCAGCCTGGACGTCGACCCTGGAATGACCCTGGCGGCCTGTCAATTACGCCCGGAAAGCCGAGGCTCTATTCATATTCGTGACAAGACGCCTGGCAGCGAGCCTGCAATCCGGCCTAATTTTCTAGCTGACGAAATTGACCGTGCCGCTTTGACTGCGGGTCTGCGGATAGCTAGGGATATCGCCGCCCAGCCCGCATTAGCGTCGTATGTAGACTTTGAGATGCAGCCGGGACCTGATATCCAGACCGACGATGAATTGATTGCCTATGCCCGCACCACTGGTTCCACAGTCTATCATCCGGTAGGCACCTGCCGAATGGGACCAGATAACGATGCCATGGCTGTAGTCGATGACCAGTTGCGAGTGCGCGGATTGCAGGGCGTACGAGTCGTCGATGCCTCTATTATGCCCACTTTGGTGTCTGGCAATACCCATGCGCCCACAGTCATGATTGCAGAAAAGGCTGCTGATATGATCCTCGCCGACTCGGCGTAGCAATTGCCGTTGCGAACAAATATTAATCCCGCACCAAAGGATATTCGAAGTAGACCTCGTTCATGACCCATACCAATCACAGGGCTAGGCGCTTCTAACCAAAATGGATGCCAGAAAAATTGAATAACCGGGATATGTTGTGATTTACTCCTCCAATCTTTCGCGACGATATCCGGGGCATTGGTTTCGACTAAATTGAGGATCGATCAGTCTACCGTGACGTCGGTTCAACCAATGACAAAATTGCCTCGGAGAATTCTGCTGGGGCTTCCTGAGGCAGGTTGTGACCCACATTAGGGATCACCTGGCGACGATAGGGGCCGGTGAAGAAACGTTCATGACCCATACAGCCGTTCTCATCAACGACGCCGTCGCCGCCGCCATCCATGGCCACAGTGGGAACTGATATCAGGATACGTGTGGCCAAGCGAGCTTCGATATTGGCGACGGCCGGGTCGCCAGGTGCCAGCGCGTAGCGGTGACGGTATGAATGGATCACTACGTTGACGAAATCTGGGTTTTCGAAGGATTTGGCCGTGCGGTCATAGGTGGCATTGTCAAAATCCCAGTTGGGTGACCAAAGCCGCCAAAGCAGCTTGCAATAGGGGTGCCGATTGGCGGCTAAGCCGGCGCGGCCACGCTCGCTATGGAAATAATACTGGTACCAGAATTTATACTCCATTTCAGGCGCGGCGGGGCGGTTGGAAGTGGCGATATTCTGGATATTGTAGCCGTTACAACTGACTAGGCCTTTGACTCGTTCCGGCCACAAGGCGGCGACGATGCAGGCGGCCCGTCCACCCCAATCATATCCACCTAGGATAGCGGATTCGATTTCCAGGGCATCCAGCAACGTCCGCAGGTCATTGCCCAAAACAGCTTGCTCGCCAGATCGGGGCGTATCAGGGGATAGAAAACGGGTCGGACCATAGCCGCGCAAATAAGGTACAATTACCCGGCAACCGAACTCAGCCAGGCGCGGTGCGACCTCCTCATATGCCCGGACGTCATAGGGAAAGCCATGCAAAAGACAGACCGGCTCGCCAACAGCAGGACCCCATTCTTCATACACAACGTTCAAGACACCTGCGGCAATATTCTTCAATTCCATGCAAGTTCCTAGCTGAATTTCTGAACCGGGGGGATGATATTTTTACCGTCCTCGTGGTGACAATGAGCACGGTGTGACAATCTCCGCACCAGGTCGGCAGTGACCTGCTCTTCGAAGAGCAAGATCCTCATTGGGCGCTGAGGCTCGCAAGAGATCAAATGGCACACCATCTTTGGTTAGGGGAACGCAAAAAAATAGTGCAGCACACCGTGACGATGCAAATCTCAGTACTTACATTCTTAGTAATTATTTTGTGCTCGGCCCGCCGATCCGTCATTACTTCTAACTCGGTGCGGCTATCCTGTAACCTTTACTATCACGCCTTTAACCTAGGGCCAACGGGAACTCTGGGCAATCACTGAGTATCGGAGTAGAAGTGATGCAGCAATATCAACTGGAAACGTAAAGAGAAAAAAATGGCAAAACGCGTAATGGTGCAATTAGCGATCAGCGATGGCCTGAAGTCCGTGTTCGATGGACGGGATGATATTGAATTGGAACGCTTTACCGAGCTTAGTGAAGACAATATCTATCAGCACATAGGCAACTATGATGCGGTGATCTTGGGTATTGCCCCGTTAACCCCGCGATTGATTGAAGCGGCGGACAAGCTGAAAATCGCTTCCCGCTTTGGGGTAGGATATGATGCGGTCGACGTGCCTGCACTGACCAAGGCGGGTATTCCTCTAACTATAGCGGGCATTGCCAACTCCGTGACTGTCGCCGAACATGCGCTGTTTTTTATGTTGGCCCTCGCCAAACAGGCTATCCCCTACGACCGGGAAACCCGTAGGGGTAATTGGGCCATTCGCTGGGATGTGCCGGCCTTCGATCTGGCGGGGCGTACGGCGATGGTTCTAGGCTTTGGCAAGATCGGCCGCCGCCTGGTTAATCGGTTGGTGGCGATGGAAATGAATGTACTGGTGCACGACCCTTACGTGGTCCAAGACGGTATTCGCACCGTGGGCGCCACACCGGTTGATGATTGGCGCTCAAATTTGGGGGAGATCGACTTTCTGTCCATCAACTGCATGAAGAACAAAGAAACTAACGGCATGGTAGCTGCGGCCGAATTAGCAGCCATGAAGAAAACAGCCTATGTGGTGAATACAGCCCGTGGTGGCATCATCGATGAAGTGGCGCTTTATGATACCCTAAAATCCAAAGGTATCGCCGGTGCCGGAATTGATCCATTCGTGGTGGAACCGGCAATGGCCGACAATCCGCTCTTCCAACTGGAGAATATTATTGTCAGTCCTCATTCTGCCGGGGTGACCGAGGAATCAGTATTTCGCATGGGTCAGATCGCAGCGCAAAATGTGGTGGATTGCTTTGATGACAAGCTGGATCTGGCAAACGTGATCAACCCGGAGGTTTTAAAGTAAATGGTAACGCCAGCACGGAAGCTAGAGGGACCGGCCCCTCTAACCGTGGATCAGCGGGCCTCGCTGCTTGGCCTAACTCAGAATCCCAAGTGCACAAAGGCCATTTTATCTGCTTCTCAAAGTACCAAGTGCGAAGCACACCTTGCCGATCGGGCAAATAGTAAAAAAGAAGGGCCAAGCACCGCCGATGCTTCTAATTTAAAGGCGGTCTATTGAAACTACCGGGTCAAGGGTCCGCCCTGGCGGGCATGTTGGTGATCGGCCTGGGTACCTTGATCGTGCCCTTGGATAGAGCCGTTAACATCGCGTTCCCCGATATCACTGCCGATTTAGATATTGCTGTTTCAGATATTCAATGGGTGGTGCTGTCCTACGTATTGACCTACGCCGCTCTGATGCTGGTGTTCGGCAAGCTGGGGGATATGTTCGGGCATCGACGCATATTTCTGGTTGGGCTGGCCATTTCAGCCGTCGCATTCATCGCGTGCGCTTTAGCGCCTGCCTTTCACTGGCTGTTAGTCGCGCGGGTACTTCAAGGGATCGGCGCAGCTCTTGTTTTGAGTTGTGGGCCTGCTCTCGCGACGGCACTCTTTCCGGAAAGCAGCCGTGCGCGGGCCCTGGGTGTCTACACCATGATGTTCGGTATAGGCGGTGCAGTCGGGCCGTTCCTTGGCGGCTTTATGGTGCAAACCTGGGGGTGGGAAGCCGTCTTCTGGTTCCGTTTGCCGATCTCGTTAGCCGCACTAGCAGCCGTGCCCTGGCTGCCTGACCGACAGGCAGAACGGAGAACTGGCAAGTTCGATTTTCTGGGCGCATTGCTGTTAGCATTTGGCCTCGGAGCCCTCATGCTGGCGCTCAATCATCTAACTGGCCAGGGAGTTTATGGTGGCTTAATCGGGATGGCGGGTATTGCTGCCCTAGTCTTATTTGTCTGGCGCGAAGTCCGTTCCGAGGAACCAATTATCCCGGTGGTCGTCTTCCGCCGGTGGGATTTTACGGTCCTGAACGTCTTCAATGGCCTGGTCATGCTAGTAGGGTTTGCGCCCTATCTAATTGTGCCTTATTTCCTTGTCCGTGCAACGGAATTTAGTCTAGGCGCCGGCGGCATTATTCTTGCCATATCTGCCGTTGGCCAGGTTGTGGCTGCCCCACTAGGTGGCTGGCTGTTAGGCTGGCAGCGGGTAACAATCAACGCCAGCCTAGTTGCCCTGTTAAGCTCCTTTTTGGTGGCCTTGGCAACCATAGCAATGGGCACGTGGACCCAAAGCGTGGATTTTGCCACCATGGCCATCCCGATGTTCATTCAAGGCCTGGGCCTAGGACTATTTCAACTTTGTATTTTGGACGTCGCAGCGCAGCGCCTCGATGTGCGCGATCGTGGCGTTGCTGGCAGCCTGGTACAGGTCTCCCGCACCATCGGAGTAATTTTAGGTGCAACTTGCCTATCGCTGATCTTCGCCCATCTCCGAGAATTCTTAGGTGGTGGTGATCCTAACGCACTTGACCCCTTCCTAATGGCCTACCGCTACACGTTTTTTATCGCTGGTGTAGGTCTGCTGCTTTGCCTCGTCCTTACCCTCATCCGCCCCCGCCTATGGTTCGGATAGGACGACCGGTATCAGTACGAACGCGGCTATGCCGCTCCAAGATCCAGCCTCTCGTCGGGAGGAAGAGTGTCAGTGATAAGATCGCGGATCAGGCGTTTGTTGGGTAAAGGTTCAATCAGCATTTCGCCCGCCGAAAGAGGTGTGGCGCAGGCGTATCTGGTCTCACCATCGATGCGCATGACGCATTCCTTGCAGGCATTGGCATTGATACAAGAATAGCGCACGGCCAGGGTGCCATCAGTCGTGCGTCTGATACTGCGCAAGGCGTCCAACACCGACTGGCCCGGTTCGAATTCAAAGCGGAATTTGTCGTACCGGACGGGATCGCCAGGAACGCCTCGACGAATTTTCAAATTTGCCGTCAACTGGTCGGTCATTACACTACCTTCGTATTGTTCAGCCGGCGCACCTCGGCTCGGGATAGTTTTATGCCATGGCCATCCTGGGCAATCACCTGGTGGCAAGTCCAGTTGTCATCCAGTACAGGGAAGTCTTCCCGCTGATGTGAGCCTCTGCTTTCCGTACGTCCTAGCGCTGCGGTCGTGACCGCGCGGGCCACGTCCAGCATATTCCGAAGGGTGAACCAATCAGCCCGCCGTTGGTTGAAGGCCAAAGCGCCGCCAGTGGCCATACACGGCAAGTCCACTGCCGTCTGGTCGATGGCGGCTAACGCCCGCCGCAATCCCTCATTTGTGCGAAATGGCCCCACATCGCGTTGCATTATGGCTTGCAATTGGGCGATAGCTTCAGCCGGATTGGCGCCTCCTTCCGGACGACAAGCCGTTTCCTCTAGTACGGCAAGAAATGGTGTGGCGGCATCGCTGACATCCTTAACCTCCTCAGAGGTCGCCGCGGCTAATCGTCCAGCCAGTTCGCCAAACACAAACGCCTCCGTAATGGCATTGCCAGACAGCCGGTTGGCACCGTTTGCCCCACCTACGGCCTCCCCCGCGGCGAAAAGATTTTTAATGCTCGTTTCCAGAGCATCGTTCACTCTCAGACCTCCCATGTGATAATGGGCAATGGGGGACACCTCGATGGGCATTCGGGTCAAATCGATACCGTTGTTGGTTAGTCGGTCGATCACGGGGCCAAATGCAGCTCGTAAATCCGTCTCTGGAATATGCTCAAAGGACAACCAAGCTCCGCCATGCGGCGATCCCCGACCGGCCTCCACCTCCTTGAAGATTGCGTAGGTCGCGGTGTCGCGTGTGACCAAATACTTTCCGTCTTCCGCCGTACCATAGTTCTGGGTGAATTCTTGCATTTCACCGTTCAGCAGGCGGCCACCTAATTTGTAACGGAAGGGGTCCCACATGATAGGATCCATGCCGATCAGACGGGGGGCAAGATGACCGATGGGGAAGAACTGCACGAACTCCATATCGATCAGTTCCGCCCCGGCACGAAGAGCCATGGCGAAACCGTCCCCGCCCATATTTGCGGAGGCGGAATTGCGGTGATATAGCGCCGTCAATCCTCCGGTAGCGATCACCGTAGCACCGGCGGCGATTATCACAGCCTGGCCGGTTTCGAGATGCAGGGCTACAGCGCCCAGGGACCGTCCGTCTCGAACTAACAGGTCTATGACCATCAGGTCAGAGAGCCGTCGGATATTATTATATTGGCGTGTTTTGTTGCGCAAAATTCTCGCGGTGGCCGGGCCTGTGTTCAAAAAATCAACATAGGCACAGCGGTTACGGTCGTGGCCTGGCGCATGGGCCTGGGTAATGCGGTTACCGCTTTCCCTGTCGCGAGCCCACCCCACGCCCCAATCATCCATCTGTCGAATTCGATCTGGTGCCGATTGGCACAAAATTCGAGCTAGGGGCTCATCCACTAGCCCTCTGCCAGCGGTGATTGTATCTGCCAAGTGAAAGCGCCAATGATCCAGCTCTGGCTCGCTGATCGCCGCCGCAACCGTCATCTGAGCCATGATCGTGGCCCCCGACCTTCCCACCACGCTCTTATCCAGTAGCTGGATGTTGACGCCCGCTTCGGCAGCGGCGATGGCGGCGTACATACCGGCCCCTCCTGCTCCGATGACTAGGACATCAGTTTGAAGGAAGTTCATTATAAAGCCGACGGTAGACGTTTGTGATTTCAGGGCCAAAACAACAAAATACTATTTGTTGTACGCCACCTGGATTCTCTGAATAAGACCTCGCCCCTCCGAGGGCAATTTCTGCTGCCTGTTCGACGGGATAGCCAAATATGCCCGTCGAAATAGCGGGAAAGGCTAAGGAAAGCAGGCCCGCCTGATCCGCCAGGCGGTAACAATGACGGTAGCATCTGGCCAAAAGCAAGGCTTCGTTTGATCCACCGCCGCACCAAATGGGTCCCACGGCGTGGATCACATATTGAGCCGCTAAATTGTACCCGCCTGATATCCGTGCTTCCCCGGTTGCACAACCACCAATGGAGCGGCATTCTTTTGCCAATCCCGGCCCGGCGGCGGCATGAATGGCGCCGCAAACTCCTCCGCCTCGCAATAGCTGCTCATTCGCCGCGTTAACGATGGCCCCCACCTCCAAGGTCGTGATGTCACCGTCGATTATCTCGATCCGAACGGTCATGGTAACGAAACCCTTGCATCCGATGGCGGTACAATTTTTCGCCGCATTAGCCACCACAACAAAACCAGGCCCGGCAGAGCAGCGAAAGTGGTGATCAAAAAGAATACAACCCAGCTTGTGCTATCGGCCAGGAAACCGGCAGGGGAGGAAAGGAAGGTGCGCGCCACGGCCATCAAAGAGGATAACAAGGCATATTGTGTGGCCGTATAGGCGATGTTGCACAGGGCAGAGAGATAGGCCACGAAAGATGCCGTACCCATGCCACCTGCCACATTCTCCACAGCGATAGTCACCGACAACATGGCTACGTCGTGCCCCACCATAGCCTGGATGGCAAACATCAGATTGGAAAACATTTGCAGCAAGCCACACCAAAGTAAGCTTTCCATGATGCCCCGGCGAACCACAATCAGGCCGCCCAAAAAACCGCCTGCGAGGGTCGCCGCCAGGCCGAATATTTTGGATATGGAGGCAATTTCGGATTTGGTGAAGCCGATCTCGAGATAAAAAGGGTTCGCCATGACGCCGGCCAGACTGTCGCCGAATTTATAGAAGACCACGAAACACAGGATCAAAAGGGCCGGACGCCAGCCACCCCGAACCAGGAATTCAGCGAAGGGTTCGAATACCGCCTCTCGAAGCCATTGCACGGGATCCGGCCGGTCCGAGGATGGATCCGCAACAACTGGCCCAGCCGGTTCCGGGTTAAGCAGAATGGTCAGGATGCCTACGCCCATAAGGCCTGCCATTGCCACATAAACCCAAAACCAACTGACAGCCTCCGCCAAATAAAGTGCCCCGGCCCCGGAGGCCAGCATGCCAATCCGATAGCCGGCCACAATCATGGCTGAGCCGGCTCCGTACTGTTGCTCTTCTAGTATTTCTACACGGTAGGCATCGATTACCACGTCCTGTGAAGCTGAAGCGAATGCGACGAAGACAGCCCAGGCGGCCATAGTCCATGTATCCCGGACCGGATCGCTGCCACCTAGACCGACGATACCGACAACCAAGGCGAGTTGGGTCAGTATGGCCCAACCACGCCGCCGGCCTAGCCAGCGGGTCAAAATGGGCAACCGCAATTTATCGATAAATGGCGCCCAAAGAAATTTCAGGGAGTAAGGCGTAGCTAATAGGGCAAACAAGCCGATGGAAGATTTTGAGATTCCCTCTTCAGCCAGCCAAATGGATAAGGTCGAAAAAGTCAAAAGCAGTGGCATGCCAGAGGAAAAACCGAGGAACAGTATGGCGACGACCCGCCCGTCCAGATAGACTCGCGCAGCGGCGAGCCAATTCGGCCGACCGCCTGTTACAGCATCATTCATTGCGCGACTATGGCGATCTGCTTCACGATGCTTTGAATCTACCGGTAGTTTGACCACCAGTAGAATAGTTGGTGAGCTGTTCGCGCAGAAAATAAGGAGCAAAGTTCAGCACAACCAGGGCGATAGCTATTCAGACGGGCATTAGACCAAAAATTTGTTTCTGTGCCAGAATGCGCAACAATTCCATGGGCGACTGCCGACCTAACCACCATGTACACCACGGCGTTATCCTTTCAGGCGCGCATATTCGCACTTTGTAGAATACTCTTCAACGCAACAGCTAGACGACAGCTGGGTGGGGCCTGCAACAAGTCATAGTTGGTTAAGTGATTTCTGTTATTGCCCCGAATTCACATCTGGCACTGTATGCGCCGAAATCCCTGCCCGTCGCCATCCCGCATCCATGGCCTCATCCTCAGAACAGAACCAACGCTCCCCCTTAGACACCGTGATCACCGTCTCGGCGTACCAACGACTATTTGGCATATGATAGATACGATCGCCTTTGGAACTGATGTTGCCCTTAATTCGGCAGTCGTTAGCGTTGTCGTTGGTGAGGCCTTCGGGCGCTAGCCGCTTTCCTCGTCTCCACTCCCACGGGGGAATGAACCGTCCACTCCAAAGCCCCCGTCTTGCCAACTTTGCGGAGCCTTCGCGACCAATGTAAACGCTGCTGTACCTACGGTAGGCCAGAGCCATTCCTGACAGCACCATAGCAGCATTGATGTCCGCACCATTGGCTTTGCAGACGGCTACGATCCGACCATAGCGGTCTCGATCGCTCTCGGCGCACGAGACGGCGGAGCCAGCTACGAGTTCTCTGAGTGTTTTTGCCGCCTCGACGCCACACAGCCAGAGAACGCCTTTACGTTGGCACAACTGATTAATTTCGGCCGCGTCAATCCCGTAGAGCCTGATGCGTTGGCCTGCGACTTGGATAGTGTCCCCGTCGATGACGCGAGCAGTACCGAAGGTGGCGCCTATGGCTACCGCCGGGGCAAGCAAAAAGGGAAATAGAATTGCGAGCATTCGTGAAAGATAGAACACGTCTGGCGTCGCGTCGATCCGCGGATAACGGAAGTCAATATTGTCAACAGAACAACATCAAAAAACGAACGCAAAGGGTCCCCAGCTACTATTTCAATGAAGACCCGTTAGCAGACATTTGGGTAGCCTATCTCGTGAGTTACATGCGTTGTCTTGAGAGTAGATTGGATGATGAGTACATTTTCAGCTGTGTTGCGCGAGGGCTACCTAGTTTACGAGATGATTAACATCAAATAATCAAGATGGCATCTGCCCGGCGGCACGGTTCGGGTAGTTTTTGTTTAAGCGTTCTTCAATATAACTGCCATATTGGATGGCTGGGTATTGTGCCGAGTGATCAGTGTCTATGAATTTTCTCAGGCATCGGATGCTGGCATCCATGTTTGGGTCAAAGAACATGGCCACGGAATACCGGCCGATCCCAGAACGGGGACTGATAACTCGGTGAGGTGTGGAGTTGAAAACGTCATTGGTCCACCTAGCCAGGGCGTCGCCAATATTGATGATCAGAGCGCCCGGCACATAAGGAACGGGCATCCAACCGCCATCAGGTAATCGAATTTCTAGACCACAAATCGCATCCTGGGCGAGTATGGTGATAAAGCCGTAGTCAGTATGGGGCTGGATACCAAGAGTGTTGCCAGATTGCAAAAATTCCACTGACGGATAGTGGATTAGGCGCAAGGCCGTGGTAGCATTGTCGAAATAAGGTTGAAAAAAACTGGCTGATTCTTCTACCGCCAAGGCGAAAGCGGGCAATAGGCGATGGCCAAGGGCCCGCACGTCGCTATCGTATTGGCTCACCACTTCACGGAATTTGGGATCATCCGGCCATTGATTGGGACCTTTCAGGGCGCCAGTCAGATATTTGGGATCTTCGGGCGAAACTTCTTGCCGGATGAAAAACGAGGCCAATTGATTGGCGGTAGTAGCCGGTGCAAAACGAGCGGAAGACACAAGGGTCGAGGTGGCGAAACCCTGATATCCTCGATGCCAATGGTTTAACTTTAAGGCGTTTTTGTCCGCCAGGGGGAGATCATGAAAGCACCGATTGGCGTGGAACACCGCGGCTAGCAGATCCTCATCGATCCCGTGATTGCTGACCATGAAAAATCCCGAACCTAGGCAGGCTGTCTTTATTTTTGCGCCAATCTCTTGCAGGCCTTTGTTTGTCCTGAGTGGCGTAAGGTCGATAAGCGGAATATCAGACTTTTGTTTCATAGCGGCTCTTTACCGGCTAGGTTTTTAAAAATCCAGGTTCCCACACCACGCGACCCATGCCAATGAATTTGGCCTGACGGTTGAGTTCGGCCGCCAACCGTGCCCGGCGGATTTTAGTGAATTTGAACTTGGACTCTAACCATAAGCTCGTAACGCACAGGACATCATCGTCACGCCGTGCCTTCATATCGATACGACCGATCAGGCGGTCCCTCTCTAACAAGGGAAATATATAATAACCAAATTTGCGTTTGGCTTCGGGGACAAAGATCTCGATTCGATATTCAAAATCAAACAGGCGTTTCAGACGCCTGCGGTCACGGGTTAAGGGATCGAACGGGCTCAGAACTCTCAATCGATTCGGTGGATCGGGAATATCGGATAACCGGTCTAAAAGCGCTGGCCGGGCAAATGCCAGCCTAGGAGGCCCTCCACTAGCATCTTCCACCAAAACCTTGATAATCTTGTTGCCAAGGCAACGGGCGCACCAGGCCCTGGCTTCGGCCGCATCGACCGATGACCAATAGGCCGCTAATTCTCCTGAAGTTGCAAACCCAAGGCGATCCAGAGCATTGCTGCATGCCCAATCAATAAAGCTCTCGCCTGACTGCGCCACGGCATTCCTTGCTTTGTCCGGAATAATCCTGTGGGACAGATCATAGGCTTTCTGAAAACCATTTCGATGGCAGATTGAAAGTTCACCAGTGCGCCACAAAAATTCTAGGGCCGTTTTCGCTGGATGCCATTCCCACCATCCATTCTTTTTCGCCTTTTGGGATCCGCACCACATTTTCAGGTCCCGGGACAAGGTGGGGCCGTTTTGGGACACATGCACCCTTACCTGATCTAATACGTCCTCAAAGGCGATAGTCTCACCCTTGAACCGGCCCTTGGGACGAACTTTGCGCCAGCGCTCTCGTAGTTGTGCCTCTGCTCGCGCAAACCGACCCTGCCAATGAGGATAGAATTCTGCCGGAATAATGGATGCATCATGGGTCCAATGTTCAAACAGGCGCCGATCGTCCTCCAGCAACTGACGCAGATGATCCGGACGGTAGGTATGATTACGGGCAAACAGAACCATGTGGTGGGCCCGTTCCACTGTGCGGATGCTGTCCACCTGAACAAAGCCCAATTGGTGTATCAGGCTGTGCAGAGCATCCTTGTCCTGGCATTTATCTAGTGGATGGCACAACCCTTGCCGGACCATGAAAGTGCGCCGAGCCTGCTTTGTGGTGATCAAAGGGAGAGAGGCGCTCATCCAGGTATCATAAACTCGAATTCGGCGCTGCCAAATTTCGCCCCATTAACGTTGTTCTGCACTGCGCAGAGGTACTGGCAATATTCCGTCACGTAAATGTACGTGGGCATGACGGCTCATCTAGGTGATTATTTCCGGATCTGATTGCACATTCGAGAGCTCAAAAATTTAACTAAATTGGGCGAGCCAAACCTAGGACTAGGCCTCCTCCTCCTGAGCCTTCTCAACCTCCGCTACGGGCGCCTCACCATTGGACGCCGGGGCGCCCTTGGCAACGCCCACCATGGCGGCCCGCAACAAACGGTCGTGAATGACGTACCCCGGCTGCATCACCTGGATTATAGTGCCTTGGGTAGCTTCCGGATCATCTAACTGTACTACCGCCTGATGCAGATTAGGATCCAACTTTTCACCCATGGGATCGATTTCCTTAATACCGTGCTTGCTAAAATGACCCTGTAATTCCTTCCGGGTTATATCCACACCTTCCAAAAGTTGCGCTAACTCCGGATTACTGTCGCGCGCGTCATCCGTCACAGCAGCTAGTGCCCGTTGCAGGTTATCGGCAACGGCAAGCATGTCCCGGGCGAAATTGGTGACGGCATATTTCCGGCTATCAGCCTTTTCCCGTTCGCTGCGGCGGCGGATATTCTCGGTCTCCGCCATAGCGCGCAGTAACTTATCCTTCAAGTCGGCAACTTCCGCATAGGCCGCTTCCAATTCGTCCGGCTCGTCAGCCTGATCCTCCGCCTCAAGGTCACCCTCGCCTATATCTTCCGCCGCTTCATCTGCCTCCGCCTTGGCGGCGGCCGGGTCAATGGATTCTTCTGCCTGTTCCATCGCAGCCGCTGCGTCCTCGGCCGCTTTCGCTTCTGGATTGTCAGGATCTTCAATGTTTTCCGCTTCGTTCATCTCGTCCTCTGTCGCGGCCACAGCACGCAAAATAATTTAATCGATATATAGGAGCTCCGGGCGGCGTATTTAACCCATTCGCAGATCAAGTCAACTTATCAGACGGCCAATCACCCGCGCCGTATAATCCACCATCGGCACGATGCGTGCATAGTTCAAATGGGTAGGGCCGACCACGCCGATGGCACCAATGATTTCCTGGTTGGAATTAGTGTATGGGGCCACAATCATGGACGATCCACTCAACGAAAACAGCTGACTTTCCGAGCCGACGAATACCCTTACTCCTGGCCCCTCATTGGCTAAATCCAGCACATCGATCAGTGACTTCTTGCTCTCAAGATCGGCGAATAGTTGGCGCACACGCTCAAGGTCCTCCGCCGCCGAAATATCTTCCAGCAGATTGGCCCGACCGCGCACGATCAGAGTTTGCTGTTGGTCATCTCCCCCCCAAATCGCTAGACCACTTTCCACCACACGTGCTGTAACCTCGTCCAATTCAGCCCGCTGTGCTTCAATTTCCGAGAGAATGTCGCGTCGCGCTTCGCCCAGCGTCGCCCCTCGCAACCGGGCGTTGAGGTAATTAGCGGCTTCAATCAGGGTTGAGGGTGGCAACCCCGCTGGCACCTCAATTATCCGGTTTTCCACGGAGCCAGACTCGCCGACAATCACGACCAGGGCACGGCCATCGCCTAAGGGCACAAACTCAAGGTGCTTCAGGGGCGCCTCCAGCTTTGGAGCCATGACCAGACCGGCCCAGCCAGACAGGCCAGATAACATCTCGGAGGCCTGGATGAGCATGTCCTCGAAGCTGCGTCCGGCAGCTGCGCAATGTGCTTCGATCTCAGTTCGTTCGTCTTCACCAAGATCACCCAACTCCAATAGACCGTCAATGAACAGCCGCAAACCGCGATCCGTTGGCATACGGCCGGCGGATATATGTGGAGCATGCAACAAGCCAGCCTCTTCTAAATCAGCCATGATATTGCGCACCGAGGCCGGCGACAAACTGCGGTTCAGGCGCCGTGATAAAGTCCGCGAGCCGACGGGTGTGCCGGTCTCTAGAAAGGATTCAACCACTTGCCGGAAAATTTCCCGATTGCGTTGGTCCAAATCGCCGAGGGTAGGTGTATTTTTGAGTCCGATGGCCATTGCCAATGCAATGTAGTAATGCCCTTCGACCGCGTCAACGTGGCCCTGGACGCTAGACCTCTGGGGGTTTAGACAAGGCGACCAAACAATAATGTTGGAAAGATGTGTCTAGGGGAGTTTATGAAATGCGCCCATCGGGTCGCGCCGCTGATCAGCTACGAAATGTTAGTCTAGAGCCGGACTTTGCCAGGTATGCCGAGGGCTCTTGCCTGGTTCAATTTGGCAACACCCATGTAATTTGCACTGCCTCATTGGATGACCAAGTGCCACCATTCCTGCGCAACAGTGGCCAGGGCTGGGTGACGGCGGAATACGGCATGCTGCCCCGCTCTACCCACACCCGAACCGGTCGCGAGGCCACCCGGGGTAAGCAATCGGGACGAACCCAGGAAATTCAACGCCTGATTGGCCGTTCCCTACGTGCGGTTACGAGTTTGAAAGCCATGGGAGAAAGGCAAATCCGCTTAGACTGCGATGTTATCCAAGCAGACGGAGGTACCCGAACGGCCTCTATCACCGGGGCCTGGATAGCCTTGCACATGGCTCTTGCCGGAATGTTGAAGGAGGGTATTCTGGAGACAATGCCCCTGACAGACCATGTGGCCGCTATAAGTTGTGGTCTTTATGAGGGTGAGGCAGTTCTGGATTTAGATTACGCCGAAGACTCAAACGCTCAAGCAGACGCCAACTTCGTTCTTACCGGGAACGGCGGCATAGTGGAGATCCAAGGCACAGCGGAGCAAGATCCGTTTTCTCGGAAACAATTCGATCGGCTTTTGGAACTGGCAGAACGGGGCATTAGCCAACTAACGGAATTGCAAAAACAAGCAATTGGGACCTAAACAGTTGCCGCGGCTATTCACCGAACCGCGCCTAGTCATCGCGTCCCATAACAAAGGCAAGATAGCGGAGATCGCTGATCTTCTGACGCCCTACCCCGTAGACATCATCTCAATAAGGGACTTGAATTTGCCGGAACCCGAGGAAACGGGAAGAACTTTTATCGCTAACGCTGTTATAAAGGCAGAAGCTGCTGTGGCAGGTTGCGGCCTACCAAGTCTCGCCGACGATAGCGGCCTTTCCGTAGAGGCATTATGCGGAGAGCCCGGTATTTTTTCGGCCCGTTGGGCAGGCCCGGACCGGGATTTTAGTCTTGCAATGACCACGGTCAACGGAAAGCTAGGCAAGAACCCGAACCGGCGCGCCCATTTTGTGTCTGCCTTGGTGATTGCCTGGCCTGACGGCCATTCGGAAAGTTTTGAAGGTCGGATTTACGGCAACATGATCTGGCCGCCTCGAGGTAGCGGCGGGTTCGGATACGATCCTATGTTCATGCCAGACGGTTACGATAAAACATTTGGCGAAATCCCTTATGATGAAAAGCAGCGTATATCCCACCGAGCAGCTGCTTTTCAGAAGCTGGTAAATGGCTGTTTCCAAGGATAATCGGTCGACTAATATTGCCGTCTATTTGCACTGGCCGTTCTGTCTGGCCAAATGCCCCTACTGCGATTTCAATTCTCATGTGCGCGATGACGTGGATCAAGAGGCTTGGCGCCAGGCGTTTCTGATGGAGATTGACCGCGCCGCTAGCCAATTGGGGCCTCGTAAAGTTACTAGTATCTTTTTAGGCGGCGGCACACCATCTCTAATGCCGCCGGTGACCGTCGGCGCTCTATTGGACCGGATTGCGGCTCATTGGACAATAGATACCGATATTGAAATCAACTTAGAGGCTAACCCCACTTCTGCCGAGGCAGATGGATTCAAAGGCTATGCGGCTGCCGGTGTAAATCGATTGTCCCTGGGCGTCCAGGCCTTGAATGATGGGGATTTAAGGCGCCTTGGGCGCAATCACGATGCTCAGGAGGCAAGGGTCGCTCTTGAACTGGCATGGCGTACCTTCGATCGCTGCAATTTTGACCTGATTTATGCCCGTCCAGGTCAGGATTTGGCGTTGTGGCGGTCAGAGCTACAACAGGCACTTGAGATGAAGCCCAAACATTTATCCTTGTACCAATTAACCATCGAAAAAGGCACAGCCTTCGAGGGCATTGTACGGGCGGCCAATACCGATCTGGCCGCCGATCTGTATGAAGCGACCCAGGAGCTATGTGTCAATGCGGGCCTTCCTGCCTATGAAATATCGAACCATGCGATGCCTGGCCAGGAATGCCGCCATAACCTGACCTATTGGAGATATGGCGATTATCTGGGATTGGGTCCAGGCGCCCATGGCCGGTTGTGGCTGGACGGGCAGCGCATTGCGATCAGCCAGCGCACCTCGCCGGAAAACTGGCTGCGGGGAGGACGTCGGGAGAGCCGTGTGGTTCTTTCGGCCAACGAACGGGCCGCCGAAATGGTGATGATGGGCTTGCGGCTAGATGAAGGAGTCAATGGCGCCGCATTCAAGGAAGAAGTGGGTGCGCCCTTGGCGGATTGGCTGGCAGGGGCCAATCTAGAACAGTTGCTTGATGGCGGACTGTTGCTCTGGCGGGATTCATACCTAACCGCCAGCCGCGATGGTCGATTAGTGCTAAACGCCGTGTTGGCAGAATTGTTGCCTTGACGGATCACCTGAGGCAATAACGGGCCATGACGGAAACAACGCCACAGCAAACTGCCTTGATCACTGGTGCCGCGATCCGCGTGGGCGCGGCCATGGCCCGGGCTCTGGCAGCCGATGGCTGGCACGTCGCAATCAATTATCACAACTCTCATTACGAAGCCGCAACATTGTTGGAGGAAATTCAGGACAAAGGGGGCCGAGGTCATCTCGTGCCAGGTGACCTACGGGATCAAGATGTAGTCGACGGCATGATCGCTAGCGCGGCGAAGGATGCCCCTCCACTAAGACTGTTGGTCAACAATGCCTCGTTATTCAAAATCGACGATGCCTTGAACATGAGCTTGCAAAGTTGGGAGGATCATCACGCGGTCAATTTGCGCGCGCCGGTTTTTCTGGCTCGTGACTTCGCCAAATACCAGATGGACGGTCAAGCGGGTGTGGTTGTTAACCTGCTGGACAATAAAATGTTCGCCCTAAATTCCGACTTTTTTTCATACACCGTCGCCAAGTATGGTCTGTTGGGCGCAACCAAAATTCTTGCCATGGAACTGGCGCCTCATGTCAGGGTATGCGGCATCGCACCGGGCATCACCCTGCCCAGCAAGAACCAGACCCAAGAACGCTTCCAGACCGCCCACGGCATGAACCCCATGGGCAAGGGCGCTACGTTGGATCAGCTAGTAGCGGCATTACGATTCATATTATCCGTCCCCGCGATGACCGGCGAAGTCATCACCATCGATGGCGGTCAATTCTTGGAAGGCATGCCGCGAGATGTCTCTTTCTTGGTGGAGGAATGATCCATGGCATCCATTGGACGATTAACGGGGCACCGGATCAAAATACATCAGCTTTCCTTTCCGGTGTATTTGGGAGTGCTACCCCATGAACGGGAAGGCCCGCAGCAACTGCTAATAGATCTAGTGATTGAGCTCCATCCCGACATGCCCGACCCGCTGGAAGACGTCGATAAAGTCCTGAATTATGATGAAATACGCAGTCGCATCATCGAACTAGCCCAGTCACGTCACTTCAACCTGCTGGAAAGCCTCGCCCGCGAACTATTGTCCGTGTTCGAAAATGAAACCACTATTACTGGCGTCCACCTGTCGGTTCAAAAGCCCGACGTTTATGCCGATGCCGTCTCGGTTGGATACGAGTTGGATTACGCCTGGGAAAGATGAGCCTGCGGTATTCTTTGCTGGCGGTGCCTAACCTCGGCGAAATTGCTTCGCCAGGGCCAGGGTTTGTTTCTGGTAGTTGGAGCCAATGTCCTCTCCATAAATACGGTCGGGTGAATCGGTCAGACGCTCATAAACTAGGCGGCCTACTGTCTGGCCGTGCTCAAGAAGGAACGGCACGTCGTGGCTACGGACCTCCAGCACCGCCCGGGTGCCTTTTCCACCCGCCTCAGCCCAGCCGAAACCGGGATCAAAGAAACCCGCGTAATGCACGCGGAATTCGCCCACCAATGTGTCATAGGCCACCATTTCGGCTGCATGGTCCGGGGGTACCGAAACGGCTTCCCGCGAAGCCAGGATATAAAAGTCATCCGGGTTTAGTACCAGGCCGGATTCGGTCCCTGTGCCAGCATAAATTGGTTCCCAAAAATCCACTGGATCGTAGTGGTTAATTTTCTCCATATCGATCAGGGGTGCGTGGGGTCGCGCGTTGTAACCGATCAGCCCAGTGCCTCCAGCACCCTGCAAATCAACAGTCAGGGCAATACCTTCTGAGATGTTTTCGGTACCCTCGTCGCTATGAACCAAGGGGGATTGTTGATGCAGGCGGCTCAATTCCGTGTCTGTAAGCCGGTGTTCACCCCGGCGAAGTCGCATTTGGTTTAGCCGCGCACCCGTCCGTGCCAGGATCGAGAAGGTTCGCGGGGCAATCTCCGCATACAAGGGGCCATGATAGCCGGCGTCGATGCGGTCGAACTCACTGGCCCCATCCGTGATCAGCCGGGTAAATACATCCAGCCGTCCCGTGGAGCTTTTCGGGTTGGCAATGGCCGAGAGACGTTGAGACAGAGACAGTCGTTCCAACAGGGGAACGATATAAACGCAGCCCCGTTCCAGCACAGCACCCCTAGTTAAATCCACACTGTGCATTGTGTATTGGTTGATTTTTTGCGCCATATTCTGGCCAGGTCCTGGCAGAAATGATGCCCGTACGCGATAGGCGACCTCGCCCAACCGAAGATCTAAGCTGGAAGGTTGGATTTGGTCGTCGGTCAAAGGCTGGGTCGCGGTGATCTCGCCATCCCGCCAAAGCGCGGATATCGCCTGGCAGGGTAAAATACCTGTCCTGCCCGTACCGCTGTACTGGGGCTGACCACTATCCTGGCTTTCCGCTATGCTCATTCCGTTGGCCTGCAGTTGGTCCATTGGAAGTTACAGAATACGAGAAAATACTTTTTATTTCAATAGCTTAGACAGCCCAAACGGGTAATTTTATCCACAGGGTAGTTATCTGATGGGTACTTTGAGAAGTGGTATCAACACAACAACATAGTGCATCATTCCCCGTTTTTAAGGCAATTCACAACATGGTGACGCCAATTACCTAAAGAGAGGAAACTTCCGGTCATGATTGTCAAGGATATCCGCATTACGGCATTATCCATTCCCTTCACCGACCCGCCGCGATGGAGCCTGGATTACAACAGACCACGGGAAATTCTTGTGGTGGAGATTGAAACGGCATCGGGTCTGACGGGCATGGGATATCTCATGGTCCTTTCTGGCGGCCTACGAACCATAAAGACCTGTATAGAGGAACTATTGTTCCCGGTCGTCCTGGGCAGGTCTATTTGGGAAGTGGAAGCGATTTGGCAAGATATCTGGAAATCTACATATTGGGTGGGGCGTATGGGAGTTACGGTATTTGCCCAATCGGCCATCGATATTGCCCTTTGGGATGCCTTGGGCAAGCGGGCTGGTCTGCCCCTGTATAGGCTTTGGGGCGGCGCCCAAGGCGGCGATGCTCTGCCTGCTTATGGCTCCGGTTGCTGGCGTGGTCTGGGCCAGGGCGGCATGATTGAAAAGGCCTTAGCCTATGTGGAAGCCGGATTTGACGCCATCAAGATGCAAACGGGTCATATGCACAGTCACGCCGAGGATGTAGCCAACGTCGCCGCTATGCGCGAAGCTCTTGGAGACGATATTGCCATTATGGTCGATGTCAACATGGGTTGGACGACGGACGAAGCTATCGAAATAGGCCGGCAGCTGGATCAGTACAATATATACTGGTTGGAAGAACCGGTTGTGGCGGAAGATTTTGCTGGCTATTTCCGCGTTGCCGACGCCTTGAAAACCCGTGTGGTTGGGGGTGAAAGCCATTTCACCCACCATGACCTCGCTCCATTCTTCGAAACACCCAAAATTCCAATCCTGCAGCCGGACATGATGCGAGGCGGTCTGACCCAACTACGTCGCATCGCCACGTTGGCCCATGCCAGGGGTATTCGCATCGCACCCCATCTATTCCACGAAATTATGGTGCATCTAAATGCTGCCATACCGAACCCCGACGTTTTGGAATACATCAATTTCCTGGATGATGTCTGGGTAAAACCTGTGCTGCCAGCTGGCAACCTACTGACGCCATCCGAGCAACCAGGTCACGGTCTGGCGTTCAAGGACGAGGTGCTGCGAGATTTTGCAGTTACATTATGATTATTTCGCCTGCAGAATCTGTTACACCGCTATGATCAGTTCATTGATAGAAGAATTTCCATCAACTCGCTCTGGATTGGCACGTCTAGATTAAGGTCTGCGCGGCCCTGTTCGGCATAATATATCAACATCAAAATTTGGGCTTGCGGATGGTCGCAAAAGGTATCCAGAGCCACGGCGATGCCGTAGACAACGAGCACAACAAAATCAGTCAACGGCAGGCAACTTTGCCAAATTGAGAGATCTTAAGGACAGCGGGGCTGCCCGCAACTGCCTTATCGTAGTAACTTTGTAATTCCAGGCTACGGTTTCCTAAATTTTAGAAAGATCTTTAACCAGCTGTGGCCTGCAACGTAGCCACTTTTAGCGATCACTTGATGGCTACCGTGCCAATATAAGGTAGTTCGCGAAAAAAATGGGCATAATCCAGGCCGTATCCCACAACAAAAGAATCGCCTATGGAAAAGCCAACATAGTCGGCGTTCACCTTCACCTTGCGTTTTTCCGGCTTGTCCAAAAGAACGCATAACTGCACCTGATCCGCGCCTCGGTTCAACAATAGTTCTCGGGCGAATGCCAGTGTCCGACCCGATTCCAGAATGTCGTCAATTAGTAGAATTTTAGCGCCTTGCACGTCGTCGGTGATGTCCCGGGTTATCGCGACATTGCCACTACTTTCAGTCTCTGTGCCATAGCTGGACAATGTCATGAAATCAATTCGCGGGTGTACGCCATGATCATGCAGTTCCCGCAACAAATCGGCCGTGAAAACAAAGCTACCCTTCAAAATCGCGACCACCATGATATTGGGGCCCAAGGTATCGGCAATCTCGGATGCTAGAGAACCCACTCTGGCACCAATTTCGGCTGCGGAATAGATGATGTTCACCGTGCCCGGAGGCCGCTGGATCAGATCGGTGGCAGAGTTACCATCGTTGCTCATTGTTGGACCTGAAATATTACGGCAAGGCTTCGCGCGCCATCAGGCGGATCGGCCAGTTGGGTCGAAAATTTGGTCACCTGACCGGGATCCAGTTTGTCTTTGGCAGTAGCCGCAGTCCAGCGGAACATACGACGGTCTCTGCCGTCAAGAATTATCACCAGTAGGCGGGGCACCGATTGTTGCGTTTGCGAAGTATTGGTCACTTCGCCCAGCACCACTAGAACCGGTTTGCCATCCTTCCGAACGTGTTCCCACTTGACATTCCGGATCGCCAAGCCGACCGGTTCCTCCATCGGCCCCAAACCAAGCATTTCATATAGCTGCCCTGCGGGCGGCCAGATTTCCACGATCTTGGCCTGGTACCAATATCCGCCCCCACCAAGGCCTCCCAACATCGCAATTAACAACAGCCAGCCAGCCAACCCGCGCCCGCCGCCTGTACCTTCTTCCTGGTGCTCGGGCAACGACTTGTCGCTGTTCGTGGATTGTTCTATCGCTGTCGGTTCTTGTGGTGGGGTCTCATTCGCCGCAGGTTTTTCCAGTTCTTCTTCGCCGACTTCGTGCGCGTCATCCACCGAATCGCCTTGTAGGAATTCGTCACTAGGCTGGGGAATAGCCCCCTCGACGGGTATTTGGTGCCAGGTCTTGCCGCAATTGGCGCAACGCACTTTGCGTCCTGCCTTGCCTAGGGCATTAGCGGGGATACGAAATCGCGTTTGGCAGGCGGGACAGGGAACGATCATGCAATCTACCAAAAAATCAAGCCGATTTGTTATAAGAACGATAAGGCTGAGGGGCAAGTTTGCTCTATGCCCATGGTAAAATAAACTTGCCTTTTTTGTCAGTGGTCCAATGGCTGGACCCTGGCTCAAGCACGTGGCATCTTGCCTCTTGCCAGCAAACAGAGGGTATTAGGTGGTCCGCTTTGAAAATGTTGGTGTCCGCTATGGCGTTGGGCCGGAAGTGCTGCGCGACATCAATCTGCATATTGAGCCCGGCAGTTTCTATTTTTTGACGGGCGCTTCGGGCGCGGGGAAGTCCTCACTGCTGAAGCTGATGTATTTGGCCCTATTGCCCTCGCGCGGCTGTATCCAGGTGTTTGGCGAGGATATCAGCCGCACCGACCGCCGCAAATTGCCGGAGTTACGCCGCCGGATTGGCGTTGTATTTCAAGATTTTCGGCTGCTGAGCAATCTTTCCATCTTCGACAATGTGGCTCTGCCCCTTCGTATCGCTGGGGACGATGAAAAACGTACCCGCAATAATGTCGCGGAGCTTTTAGACTGGGTCGGCCTTGGCGCACGTCTGAATGATAGCCCCGGAACGTTGTCTGGCGGCGAACAGCAGCGTGTGGCTATCGCCCGCGCCGTCATCTCTAAACCAGCGTTGCTTTTAGCGGATGAACCAACCGGCAACGTGGATGACCGTATAGCCTATAGGCTGTTACGCTTGTTCGAGGAACTACACCGCACCGGCACGGCGGTGGTAGTCGCTACCCATAATGATGCCCTTGTTCGTCGCTTTTCTCATCCGGTCCTCGTTCTTGCGGACAGTATGCTGCATACACCGGTTGATAAGGAGCAGGATTAGACGGCATGACTGGTCCTGACCTTATCCCCGATTCGGAAGGTGCCGGTCGCTTTTTGCCCTTGGTCGTGGCGGTGATGGTGTTTTTTGCCGCTCTGGCGGGGGCCGTTGGACTGGCCTTGCATCAAGCCACGGGAACTTGGCGCGATGATCTGGCAAATAAAATTACCGTGGAAATTCCGCCCAACCCGGATGCTGAGCAAAGCACTGGGAAAGACGACGCCACAATTATGGCCGCAGTCATCCAAGCCTTAGGCGATACCCCCGGCGTCATCAAATCACAACCATTAGACGCGGTGGAGATCGCCAAACTACTGCAGCCCTGGCTGGGTGTCGGGGATATTCTTGGCGAATTGCCGCTGCCACATTTGATTGACGTCCAGCTGTCACCGGACCAGTCGCCGGATTTGTCACTGTTGGCTGAGCGGTTAAGCACCATCGGGCCTGGCATCAAAATTGATGATCACCAAATTCAGCTCGGCAGGCTGGTTCGTTTGAGCCAAACATTGCAATGGATGATGCTGGCTTGTTTGGCAATGATCTGCTTCGCCACCAGCGCCGTGGTAATCTTCGGCACCCGGGCAGCCTTCGCAGCACATTTGGAAGTGGTCGATCTTTTGCATGTCATGGGTGCGAGGGACGGCTATATCGCTCGTCTGTTTTTATGGCGCGCCATGACCACGGGATTGAAGGGCGGTTTCATCGGACTGGCCGTGACTGCCGTGGCTCTTTACGCCCTCTCCAGCTTTGCCGGAGATTTAGAAGGCCCCTTGTTGGACAATCTCGCCTTGTCACCCTTGGGTCTGCTGCTGCTGGCGTCTTTGCCATTCTTGGCGGCGCTTTTGACAGCCTTCACAGCCCGTCACACAGTGCTGCACGAATTATCAAGGATCTCTTGAGCGATGCCTTCTGGACAAAGGCTGAGCGGGCTACGAGTGTTATGTTTTTGCGTGTTCGTTGCACTTTTTTTATGGTTGGGTGGATTTTTTCATTTTGTAACTGAATTGCCACGGCGGCAGGCCCAGCAACCTGGCATAAATGATGCCATCGTAGTCCTCACTGGAGGCCGTGGACGATTACAGGTGGGGTTGCGGATGCTAGTGGCGGGTAGAGGCAGCCGACTACTTATATCAGGCGTGAAATCGGGAATCTCGGCAGCGGAATTGCGCGACATTCAGGCCGAAGCAGCTGATATGTTTAGCTGTTGTGTAGATTTAGGCTATCAAGCCCATGACACGCGCGGCAACGCTATCGAGACCTCGCTGTGGGCGCGACTTCATGGCTACCGCAGTCTGCACCTGGTTACGGCTTCTTATCACATGCCACGCAGCCTGCTGTTATTTCGGCAAGCCATGTCGGATGTAGATTTCCAGCCCATACCGGTAATGTCGGTCTCGGTAAAACTTGATCAATGGTGGTTATTTCCAGGCACCTTGAAGCTTCTAATAGTGGAGTACAGCAAATTCTTGGTTAGCCTCATCCGCGTGCGTTTGACTAGTCCGGCAATATAGGATGTTGTCATGCGAATGATCCGATCAAACCTATTCAATGGGCTATTCTATCTCTGGACAGCTTTCATGGTTTTATTGTTTGGGTTTGCCCTTTTACTGCCCTACCAAGTGGCGGTTTGGGGTCAGCGGCAATGGGCACGTGGCGTCATTTTCCTGATGGGACATACGGCGGGTATCCATGTGGAATATCGCGGACTAGAACATCGGCCGGAGGGAGCAGCAATCGTCGCGGCGAAACACCAATCTGCCTGGGATACCCTAATCTGGCATATCCTCCTGGATGATCCAGCGATGGTATTAAAAAGAGAGCTGTTGCTGATACCCATTTATGGTTGGTTATGCCGCAAGACCCGCATGATCGCAGTTGATCGTAAGGCTGGCCCCAAAGCCTTGCGCGTTATGTTGGATGATGCCAAATCTGCCACTGCTCTGGGACGGCCAATTGTAATATTTCCTCAAGGAACGCGGACTTCGCCGGGTACCTTAGTCGAGGATGTGCCGTATCTACCGGGCGTTTCCGCGCTTTATCGCAGTCTGGATGTTCCCGTGGTACCCGTGGCGCTGAACTCTGGATTTTTCTGGCCGCGGCGCCAATTGATGCGTCATCCTGGCACCATAGTCCTGGAATTTCTCGAGCCGATACCCCCCGGCTTGCGGAGAAAAGAATTTGACGCCCAGCTGCAAAATCGAATCGAAAACGCCACCGCGGCCCTTGAATTGGAAGTTGATGTTGAAAAATGACTCCTGCTCAGGTGAAATATCCGCTATAGTACATAACAAGAACAGAACCGATATTCGCGTTTTTCAAATGAGGTTTATATGCCGACTGTAGCGCCCATTTCCCAACAAATCTGGGATATGAAATACCGTTTGAGAAGCACCGACGGTCAGGCAGTGGACGACACCATCGAAGATAGTTGGCGCCGGGTGGCGGATGCCATGGCGGCCGCAGAAGTGCGGCCGGCGGATTGGCGGGACCATTTTTACGAGGCCCTGGAAGATTTCCGTTTTTTGCCCGCTGGCCGCGTTCTGGCAGGCGCTGGTGCGGATCGAAATGTCACTCTGTTTAATTGTTTCGTTATGGGAACGATACCCGACGATATGTCTGGCATCTTTGAAAATTTACGCGAAGCTGCCTTAACCATGCAGCAAGGCGGCGGCATTGGCTATGATTTCTCAACCCTAAGGCCCAACGGGGCACCGGTTGAAGGTGTCGGTGCAGACGCTTCTGGGCCGCTTACCTTCATGGATGTGTGGGACGCTATGTGCCGCACTATAATGTCGGCTGGCCATCGCCGGGGCGCCATGATGGCCACTTTGCGCTGTGATCACCCGGATATCGAGGCCTTTATCGAGGCCAAGCAGGATCCGGGTCGATTACGCATGTTCAACCTTTCTGTCCTGGTTACTGACGCCTTCATGCAGGCGGTCAAGGACGATAAAGCTTGGGAGCTGCTTTTTGGCGGCCGTACCTACAAATCCGTACAAGCCCGTGAGCTCTGGGATAGCATCATGCGGGCCACCTATGCCTACGCGGAACCTGGCGTGATTTTCATCGACCGTATAAATCAACGAAATAATTTAAGATATTGTGAAACAATCCATGCAACGAATCCTTGCGGAGAGCAACCGCTCCCTCCGTATGGAGCGTGCCTGCTGGGATCGATCAATCTGGCACGGTTGGTGCGAAATTCTTTTACTGCCGACGCCGCTCTTGATATCGACGCCCTCCGCAATTTGGTCACGACGGCTGTTCGCATGTTGGATAATGCCATTGATATCTCCCGTTTTCCCCTTCGGGAACAAGAAAACGAGGCGCGGGCGAAGCGGCGCATCGGCTTGGGCATCACTGGGCTGGCAGATGCATTGATTTTCTGCCGTGTCCGTTACGGCTCGGATCAGGCTGTGGCCCTGACGCATAGCTGGTTGGCCGAAGTTCAACGGGCCTCATATCTGGCCAGTGTGGATCTTGCCAAGGAGAAGGGCGCCTTTCCACTTTTTGAGCGGGAGGCATTTCTAGCCAGCGACGGAAATGTCAAACTGGATGATGAAGTCCGGACTGCCATCGCCGAACATGGCATTCGCAATGCCTTGCTGACTTCCATCGCGCCTACGGGCACCATTTCTATTTTCGCGGATAATGTTTCCTCAGGGTTAGAGCCGGTCTTTGCTTTCACCTACCGTCGGCATGTCATTATGCCCGACGGCAGCCGGCGAGAGGAAATAGTGAGCGATTATGCCTATCGTCAATACCGCACCCAGTATGGCGAGGCCGCGCAATTACCTGACTATTTTATCACCGCCGCTGCACTGACACCCTCGGACCACGTACGTATGCAGGCCGCCGCGCAGACATATATCGACGCCTCCATCTCCAAGACCATCAATTTGCCCGAGAACATTACCTTCGAGGCCTTCAAGGACGTCTACATGCTGGCATATGACACCGGCTGTAAAGGCTGCACAACCTACCGCCCCAACGAAGTGACGGGTGCGGTGCTGGAGACCGAATCTGAGGAGAAATCCCGGCTGCTAGTAGAACCGGAATTACCTTTGGGGGCTCCCGAAGCCCGGCCCCGGGATGAACTGGACGCTGGTGGCGTGGTCTATATGACCCAGCCGCTGGACCGTCCCGGCGCTTTGCAGGGCCGCACATACAAAATTAACTGGCCCGAAAGTGACCACGGAATTTACATCACCATCAATGACATTATCCAGGATGGCCGAGTACGACCGTTCGAGGTTTTCATCAATTCCAAGAACGTGGACCATTTTGCCTGGACTGTCGCACTCACCCGCATGATCTCGGCTGTGTTCCGCCGGGGCGGTGATGTATCCTTTGTGGTGGAGGAGCTTAAAGCTGTGTTTGACCCGCGTGGGGGTTATTGGGTTGATGGGCGATACGTGCCATCCTTACTAGCCGCCATTGGCGAGGTAATCGAGAGACACATGATCGTCATCGGTTTCATCGCTAAACCAAACTTGGATCCAGAAGCCGAAGTCGTGCCGGTGGCGTTGCAGGCCTCGACATCGGCAGGCAAGAAAAACGAGGAAGTCAGCCACCTGCGCCGCTGTACCAAATGCGGCACCCCAGGCCTAATCCGCTTGGAAGGCTGTGATACTTGTGTTTCCTGCGGTTATTCAAAATGTGGTTAAAATGATGACAAGGCCAGCGAGAAAAGTTCAATTTATTATTGTGTTGACGACACCTTGACGAGCGATATCCCCACCAAAGGCCCGCATCGAAAGAAGATTGGATAAACATTACGTTATGAGCACGCAATTTGATTTTTCTGATAAATTAGTCCTGGTAACGGGTGGCTCCAGTGGCATTGGTTTGGCGATCGCCCAGGGCTTCTTGCATGCGGGTGCGACGGTGACGGTGACTGGGACCGCGCCCGAACCCGACCTCTATCCGGCAGATCTATCGGCCTTCATCTACTACGGCGTCAATATGCTCGATGTGGATAGGGTCGAAGCCCTGGCCGCTTCATTCAGCAGGCTTGACGTGCTGGTCAACAACGCGGGCATGACTTTCCGTAATGAAGAGGCGCTGAAACCTGAGAATTTTGAAGCCACCATCGACATCAACTTAAACGCTGTCTATCGTCTGAGCCACCGCCTGCAGCCGTTGTTGAAGGCGGCACAGGGCTCTATCATCAATATAGCCTCCATGACCTCGTATTCTGGCTCGCCCCGTGTGCCAGGTTACGGCGCCTCGAAATCCGCGATCTTGCAAATGACCAAGACATTAGGCGCGCTGTGGGCCAGAGACGGCGTTCGCGTAAATTCCATTGCGCCAGGCTGGATCAACACCAAGATGACCGAGCCGATACAAAATAATTCCGCTGTAGCCGACCCCATCATACAACGCACGCCGATGGACCGTTGGGGTCAGCCAGAGGAGATGGCTGGCACCGCCCTATTCCTAGCCTCAAACGACGTGGCTAGCTTCATCACCGGCGTTACCATCCCGGTGGATGGCGGCTATTGCGCCTTATAGGATTGGGTTATCTGACTACGCCCCTAGTCCCCGAAGTTAAACGAGCAAGCTGTCAATCAGCCAACCGCTTGGAAACTTTGGTGGAACCAGGTGGAATTGAATCACTAATTTCTTGAATGCGCTTCAAGTGCTTTCTCAACCGAGCTACGACTTCGTAATCATATCCACTATAGAAATTTTGCAATTTCCTGCGACCTATTCGGTAAATCCTGGCTCCTTGACCCCAGGCCAGGGCCCTGAGGATACGCGGGTATTCCTATGGTGTGTCCTTGGGAATTTTTTGTTTGCTGAAAATCCACTTAGAGGTGTGATACAAGTACGAATTAACTTTCACTAAAAAGAAGCGGCCTAAACCTCGCTGTGGCTTCCTGTCTTCCTAGAAGAAGACATAGGATCGGACCACGACGTTTTTGCGACAAGGAGCATCGTCAGGCGCAGTTGGGTCAATACAGGCAGTGTGGAAAGACCAGCGCGAGACGGAGCCGTCGGTGACAGAGTCGTAACACTTGAGCATCGAGACCTCGGTCGGCTTTTGCGCAGGAAACCAGTACCAATCGTGGTCAGGGTGGTAAGTGAATCTGGTGGTCTCACCAACGCGGTCATCGTAGATGCGGTAATTGGTGATGTACATCTGATTGGCGAATGAGGGCCAAGCGCAAAGCACGAAGGGGTTCTGGCGTACAGTCTCCATCGGCTTGGCGAGGTTAATTGACATGAACCGCCGCGACATCTTTGCGTCGGCCTGTTCTTCAGTGTAGTGCTGCTTGCGGCCAAAATTCCGTAGGTTCTTCGTAAGCAACTCTCGACAGCGCACACGCCCACTGTTGTCGTTCAGGTCGTTGTGCACGAGGTTGGCGTAGTTGGCATTCACACCTGGGTTCTTGTTGTCTTGGTCTTCCGTTCGGTCGCCTTCGTAGTCCTTGTCAAACACGTCGTGGTTGTACACGAGCGCATCCGTCGAACCGGGAAAAAACTCCAAGAGGAGCTTCTCTATTTCCGGATAGAACACGCGTTCAACCTCTGCCGCGTCGTAGAAGTTCTCGCACTCGGACTCGCAGTGCGCCAGCGAGACGCCAAGCTTGTCCATGCACTCGGAGCTATTGGGCGAGAGACCTGGGTAGTACTCCTCCATTCGTCGCGCGTCGCGCATCACCTGCGGAAAATAAAGGCATCGTCGCGCGTTGTCCTGCTCGTCCTTGCGTACTGCTTTTGCATCAGCCACGCGCGCCGGGTCCCGCCAGAGTGCATTGGACGGGACGATGGAATAGGACGGCTGCTCGTGAACTGTGTACCGCAGCGGAAGCGCCAGGCCGCCTTCCGGGGCTTCGATGTTGTTCGCTCTAATATATTCGAGGCACTCTGCGTATTCACGAAACCCAACGCCCCACTTTGTCTTGATGGGCCCCGGGGGGGCGTTGTCGAGTTTGTCAATGACCGCCTGCCCCTTCCCCTCGGCTATTTGTTTGAGCGTCGCCTCCATCGCCGCACCAGTTCCCGCATCTCCTTGCCGATCGAACGACATATACGATAAACCTCCGTTCGCAGCGATAGGTGGTGACTGGCCTTCTGTGAGTTGGAGGGGGGGCACATAGGCCGACGAAACTGTCTCCTTAACTACCTCAACTTTGTCCGCGACGACCTTATTCATAGTATGCCTCCAGTTGAAAACATCCCATAATGGCACACAGAATTTGTACTTTCTAGGGCTTGAAATGGGATACGGGTGCTTTTAGTAGGCTTTTCGTCAACCCCAACCATCAATATCGGTGCCGCTATAGAGACAGCAACCGTCATTATCAATGTGCACACTATTTTAGGTAACTGTAGTGGTAATCCCTGCAATTGTGGTGCGGTGCATGCGTCTCTTATGTTTTTGCATATCAAATCCCATGCCGCGATGCAGCGCCGCTCGGTTGTCCCAAAGTATGAGGTCACCAACGTGCCATTGATGCTCATAGACAAATTCCTTTTGAGTAGCATGTGTTATTAACGCATTAATTAGCTCGCGCGCCTCATCATTTTTCATGCCTTCGATTGTTTCGGTATGCGAGCCCACATAAATTGTCTTTCGGCCGGTTTCAGGATGGACGCGCGCTACAGGATGGCGGACCGGAGGGATCGCTGTTATTTCTTCATTGGTAAATGCAATTACATTAACGTCGCGACGGGACCAGAAAAAATTATGCACGCCCATTAAGCCGTCTATGCGATCCTTCATTATATCATCCAGGGCATCATAGGCGGCTACCATGTTGGCAAAGCCAGTCTTTCCGCCAACCGGAGGCACGATGCGTGCATGCAGCAGCGATGCCATAGACGGCATCTTTTTGAAGGAACTATCAGAATGCCATTTTGCGTTATCTGCATTGAGTTGCATGAGGGGGTTGTTCAATGGCAATATATTTCCGTTCGAGTCTAGGTTCGTCGCCGTATAGATTTCCGGTTTGCCATCTAATTGCAGGGCAGCCATGTTAATCAATTCTAATTTTCCTATGCGGCGGCTAAACGCAATTTGTTGATCGTCATCTAATGTCTGACCAGAAAACAGCAAAATGATGTGATCAAGCCAGACTTCGCGTAACCGCACCATGGTAGTCCTGTCAATGGGATAACGCAGATCTAACCCTGTGATTTCTGCGCCAATATTCGCGGTTAAAGGGCGTATGGTAAATTCCATTACTTCTCCCCCGACCAGGTGGGCCGTTTTTTGAAGTACTCTTAATCATGCAATCAAGAAACGCACTAGAGGTTACCGAATATCACGAAACTGGTTATGTCACGGCGGCCATTTAGTATGGCATTCCTTGTCAGATCAGAGGTGGGGTTGCCCTATTTTATACCCCTTCAATATACGCCCTGCCGAATGAAACATAATACGTTCCTGATGCCAGCCATTAGGACTTCGAATTCTTGCTGCCGGTCACACCTTATTGTGACTGTGGTGTGACAGGGCCGAATTCTTAGAATTTATCTAAACCAAAGCCTAACGAATTCTCAATTATTTCAAGGGAATATGGTGGAGCCAGGCGGAATCGAACCGCCGACCTCTTGAATGCCATTCAAGCGCTCTCCCAACTGAGCTATGGCCCCTAGAATTTGTTATCCTGGCCCCAACGCTGCCCACAGGATCACGACCGCCGGAAACTAATGTCCGAGGCAGAGCAATTCAAGACCAAATTGCCTGTACTGAAATATTTCTTGTCGCACCGTCCGCAAGCCTATTAGTCCCCGATCTTGGTAGTATCGATATCCGCTTCAGCCAAGACGTTATTATCATCGTCAGCACTGTCATCGGCCAGAGTGGCGATGGAGTCGTCGTCATCGTCGACCAGCTCATCGACTTCGCCTGATATGACATCCTCTTCGTCCTCGGCGCTCCCGATCTTTTTATTGCTAGGTAGGGGTGGTTTCTCCTTGGCAACATCCTTGCGGCTTCGTCGGCCGTGACCCTGCGCCGCTATCGCCGCAGGTTCATCACAGGACGGGCAGGCAATCGGGTTTCGGCCCATGTCATAAAACTTGGCGCCGCAACTCGGACATAGGTGCTTCGCCCCCCATTCTTGCTTGGACACTTTTGCTATCTCCCAAACTTCCACTGCTTAACTCGTATCGGCGCAACCCAATAGAGAAGATGCGGCACACCTGTCAACAGAGATTACGCGCACAAGGAGAATGTCTATTTGTGTAGTAGTGTAACTGGCGATAGAGACAGCTTTGTGTTAGGCAAGCGCCACTTCGCCCGGCCAGTTATCGAGGAAGCTTCGTGCCGACACCTATCATCCAAATTGCCCACCCGGTTAGCGCCGGTTTGCGCGGTGTCACTACAGTGCCAGGCGACAAATCAATCTCGCACCGGGCATTAATTTTTGGTGCCTTATGCGTTGGTGAAACGACCATCCGGGGGCTTTTGGAGGGAGAGGATGTACTAGCTACTGCCCAAGCTTTGCGTGCTTATGGCGCCAAAATTAGCCAAGGTAGTGATGGTGTCTGCCGGGTTAACGGCTTGGGCGTCGGCGGCTTGATGCCGCCTGGAAACGTTATAGATCTGGGAAATTCCGGCACCGCAGCACGATTGTTGGTTGGCTTGGCCGCCTCTCACGGGTTGACTTCGGTGTTTACGGGCGACGCGTCTCTGTGCCAACGGCCCATGCAGAGGGTCATGACGCCTTTAGAAAATATGGGTGCCAATTTTGTTGCCGCGCTTGGCGGCCGATTGCCGCTGACTGTCGAGGGTCGTGATACCCTCATGCCTATTTCCTATACATTGCCTGTAGCCTCAGCGCAGATTAAATCCGCCATATTGCTAGCCGGTCTGAACACACCGGGGCAAACCACAATAATCGAACACCACCGCACCCGTGATCATACAGAGAATTTGTTGCGGCACTTTGGCGCGGAAGTGACAGTCCAAACAGACGACAATGGGGTACGTCACATCACATTAACCGGCCGACCAGAATTACTGCCGCAAACCGTGTGTATCCCTGGCGATCCGTCGTCGGCTGCCTTTCCCATAGCAGCAGCCTTGTTGGTACCGGGTTCAGAAATAACCATCAGGAATGTGGGCCTGAACCCTCTACGAGCGGGCTTGTTTGATACCCTGCGAGACATGGGAGCGGTGATTGAGGAAAGCGGTAGCCGGTATGAACAGGGCGAGCTCGTCGCTGATTTGACGGTGCGCGCTGGCCCCTTGCGGGGTATCGAGGTGCCATCGGAACGAGCACCGGCAATGATCGATGAATATCCGATCCTCTCCGCTCTTGCCGCCTTTGCCCATGGTAAGACAGTGATGCGAGGCATCGGTGAACTGCGAGTCAAGGAAAGTGACAGGATATCTGCCATGGTGAACGGACTGAATGCCTTGGGCACCAAGGTAGAAGAGCTTGAGGATGGTATGATTGTGCATGGGCACAGCGGCCCGGCGCCGGCACGTCAGAATGCCTGTATCAAGACCGAGATGGATCACCGCGTCGCCATGTCGTTTTTGGTTTACGGCCTGGGAGCGCAAGGTTCGGTCAAGGTTCAAGGTTGCGACATGATCGACACATCCTTCCCCGGCTTCATGGGTTTGATGAACGGCTTGGGTGGGGAAATCAAGGCATTCTTATGAGTAAATTCGTTGTTGCCGTCGATGGACCAGTGGCATCCGGGAAGGGAACCTTGGGTAGACGACTAGCGATATATTTTGATTTTGCCTATCTTGATACCGGCGCATTATACCGCGCCGTGGCGATGCGAATGTTAAGGGCTGGCAACGGCCTGGATGATGTAAATGCCATGGTGGCACAAGCTCGAGCAATCAGCCTCGCAGATCTGGAAGAACCTAATCTTCGGGCCGAAGCGATTGGAGAAGCGGCGAGCTTCGTCGCCCCACAAATGGAATTACGCGCCGCATTGCTAGACTATCAACGGAACTTCGCAACTCATCCGCCTGGGCGAGCCCAAGGCGCAGTGCTGGATGGACGGGACATCGGCACCGTCGTTTGCCCAGACGCAGAAGTGAAATTGTTTGTCACTGCAAGCCCGGAGGCGCGGGCAGTGCGGCGGCATGCTGAATTGGTGGCCCGCAAAGAAGACATCAGTCTGGATGTAGTGAGGGCTGATCTGTTGAAAAGGGACACGCGCGACAGTGAACGTACCGCCTCCCCCCTGATGCTTGCCGACGATGCGCACTTGCTCGATACAACAAAAATGGATATAGAGGCCGCGTTTCAGGCGGCCGAGAGGATCGTCACCGCTTGTAGGACATTATAGTATCCATTTTTTGACATGTAGACTACATAGCAAAAGACCGCTGGAGATAACCGGTTGGCCAACAACGATATTGAAAGAGACAGTTGATGACAGACCTCGACAGTGGCACCGCAACTGGCACGGATGATGACTTCGAAACCCTTTTGGCCGAAAGCTTCATCTCCCAAGATCAAATAGAAGGCCGTGTAGTGCATGGCACCGTGGTAGCGATTGACAGTGACAATGTGGTGATCGATGTTGGGTTAAAAACAGAAGGTCGGATTTCCGTTCGTGAATTCAGCAAGCTCAATGAAGAAATTGCTGTTGGTGACAGTATCGAGGTGTTTCTAGACCGTATAGAAAACGCCTTAGGTGAAGCCGTCATAAGCCGAGACAAGGCGCGCCGGGAAGAAGCCTGGAATCATTTAGAAGTGGCCCATGAAAAGGGTGAGCAAGTAGAAGGTTCTATCGTTGGCAGGGTCAAGGGTGGCTTCACCGTGGATTTGTGTGGTGCCGTCGCCTTTCTGCCCGGCAGTCAAGTAGATATTCGCCCGATCCGCGACATCACGCCGCTGATGAGTATCCCTCAGCCCTTTAAGATCCTGAAAATGGACCGCCGCCGGGGCAATATTGTTGTCTCCCGCCGCGCCGTTTTGGAGGTCACACTGGCCGTACAACGAACGGAATTAGTGTCTAACTTGGCCGAAGGGCAGGTTCTGGACGGCGTGGTTAAGAATATCACCGACTACGGTGCATTCGTGGATCTGGGTGGTATCGATGGCTTGCTGCATGTCACCGACATGGCCTGGCGCCGCATCAATCATCCGTCCGAAGCTTTGAGCATCGGCGAATCTGTTAAGGTGCAAGTCATTCGCGTCAATGCCGAAACGCAACGTATTAGCCTAGGCATGAAACAATTGCTGGCTGATCCTTGGGATGGAATCGACACGAAATACCCCATGCAAGCTAAGTTTACAGGCAGGGTCACCAATATCGCCGATTATGGTGCATTCGTGGAACTGGAGCCAGGCGTTGAAGGACTAGTGCATGTTTCGGAAATGAGCTGGACCAAGAAGAACGTGCACCCGGGCAAGATAGTATCCACCTCGCAACAGGTCGAAGTGATGGTTCTGGAAGTGGATTCGGAACGGCGGCGGGTCAGCCTGGGGCTAAAACAATGTATGGACAATCCCTGGGAAGAGTTCATCAACGCTCATCCGGTTGGCAGCCGGGTTGACGGTGAGGTCAAGAACGTTACCGAATTCGGTTTGTTCGTCGGCCTGGGCTTCGAGTTAGACGGCATGGTGCATATGTCCGATATCGATTGGGATAAGAGCGGCGAAGAAGCTATGAAGGACTTTTCTAAAGGCGATACAGTCAACGCCAAAGTTCTAGACATCGATGTTTCCAAAGAACGCATTAGCCTGGGCATCAAGCAGTTGAGTGAGGACCCCTTCACAAAGGCGCAAAGCTTAAAACGCGGTGCCGTAGTGACCTGCACAGTAGCGGGCATTCTGGACCGCGGCATCGAAGTGACGGTCGGCGAGGGTCTGCGCGGCTTTATTCGACGGATTGATCTCTCCCGGGATCGTTCTGAACAGAAGCCGGAGCGATTTGCCGTTGGCGATAAGCTGGATGCGCAGATCACCTCCATTGAAAAAAATACCCGCCGTTTGGCCCTGTCTATCAAAGCGCGAGAAATTGCAGAAGAAAAGGAGGCAGTGCAACAATACGGCTCCTCTGATAGCGGCGCCTCGCTGGGCGACATTCTTGGTCCCGCAATGGGCCGGGCCCGAGAATTAGCCAATACGGATCTTGATGATGCAGAGGATGAAGACGCCGAGCCTGATTATGGTGACACGAAAGTACCCGTGATCGAAACCGCCGAGGCTGACAATGGGGCCGAATCCAAAGCTGAAGCTGCCGAAGAGAATGAGACGGACACTGACGACGATGAAAATTCTTTGGATGATGCCAAAGACAATCCGAAGGCCGACACCTAAGGTTACAGCAGCATTGGGTGATTGATGGACCCGGACGCCATACTTGATCGCCGGCGTTTAAAACGGCGTCTAATCTTCTGGCGTGTATTTGCCGCTCTGGCTGTGATGGCGCTGTTGGCCGTTGGCATCGGTAAATTTGTCACTCGCAGCGATAGTCATATTGCCCGCCTTTCTATTAACGGTTTTATTGCTGAGGATCGGGAGCGCGGCGATGCAATCGACAAATTAGTCGTGGAAGACGATGTGGCAGCAGTGATCGTCCGCATTAACTCACCTGGTGGTACCACCACCGGCTCTGAACAAATATATTATGGCCTACGCCGAGTAGCGGCACAAAAACCGGTGGTGGCTGTGATTGGCACCATAGGCACCTCGGGTGGATATATCGTAGCCATTGGGGCGGATCATATAATTGCTCGGGATACTTCATTAACCGGCTCCATCGGTGTTTTATTTCAAACCGCGGAATTCACCGGTCTTATGAACAAACTGGGTATCAAGCCTCTCACCTTCAAAAGCACGCCGTTGAAGGGCCAGCCCTCACCAGTAGAACCTCTCACTAACGAGGCTCAAAAGGCCCTTGCCGAGTTGCTGGAGGATAGTTTTGATTGGTTTTCCAGCCTCGTACAGCAGCGTCGCGAACTAGGCGAAACGGCACTGAAGGCGGCGACCGATGGCCGTGTTTTTAGCGGCCGCCAAGCGGTTAAGCTGAATTTGATCGACGCTATCGGCGGAGAACGCGCCGCACGCAAGTGGTTGGAGGCAAAACATAATATCGCAGACGATCTTCCCACCCGCAACGTGCATTGGGGCGATAAAGCCGGTCTCATCGCCCGAGCACTTGACTCGATTGGCGGAAAACTGTTTAAAAATGAACGACTTACCCTTGACGGGTTATTAGCTGTTTGGCAACCTTAAGGGAGTATCGGACTAATTTTGCCTCAATCACTCGGGGCATCATCCGCGGGGGGGTATTTTTTTGGTGCCTTTCAGGGATGAAGAGAATGCGGGAAAGTAGGACCGAAGATGATTAAGTCAGAATTGATCGCCCGACTTGCGGAACAAAACCCTCACCTCTATCAGCGAGACGTCGAACGTATTGTCATGACCGTGTTTGACGAGATCACAGGGGCTTTACAGCGAGGTGATCGAGTGGAGCTGCGCGGCTTTGGAGCTTTTTCAGTGAAGAGCCGACCGGCCCGCATCGGTCGCAACCCGCGCACCGGTGATCCCGTCGCCGTGCCCGAAAAATTCGTGCCCTTTTTCAAGACTGGTAAGGACCTTCGTGAACGCCTTAACACACCAGGTGGGCACCGACACAAGCTGGATACCCGTGGCGACAGATAAGTTCGGAATTTGCGGGTGAAAACGCGTATCTGGCTGTTGCTGTTACCTCTAATCGTGTTGTTCGTGGCGTTCGCCATCGCTAATCGTCATATTGTCACATTATCGCTCGACCCCACGCCTATAAGTATTCGGGCACCCCTCTACAGTTTCGTATTAGCTGGTATTTTTGTCGGTCTTCTGGTTGGTGGCTTGATCGCTTGGCTACGTGCAGGTCGTTGGCGCAGGCAGTTACGAGACGAGCAACGATCCGTCCGTCGCCTTGAAAGTGAATTGCGTCAGGCGGAAAATGCTGCCAACAAGCCTGAGAACGACGCAACCGATATAGTCAGAGTCGCTTAATACCCGTGGCCGGGCAAATAAGACAAAATCCATCTGCCTTGCTATAAGGCGCCTTATTATGAGAACGTCGAAAGCCATGCCCGTGGCCGCCAAGATTTGTGGCCTGAAGGATAGAACGGCAATCCAAGCCGCTGTGGACGGGGGCGCTCGTTACGTTGGGTTTGTGTTTTATTCCCCATCGCCACGTGCCGTGACACCTGCCCAGGTCCAAAAGCTATCTAAATCTATCCCTCGATCTGTAATTAAGGTTGGAATATTCGTAAACCCCGGCGATAAATTCCTGCAAGATGTTCTGGACCATGTTGCCTTAGATTTTATTCAACTGCACGGAGGTGAGGATCCCAACCGGGTGCGGGCCATCAAGTCGCTGACCAATTGCCCGGTGCTGAAAGCTGTCAAGGTAGCCAATGGCGCGGACGTTGACGGGGCGGCTGATTACGACGGTCTGGCTGATATGTTATTGTTTGATGCCAAGCCACCCAAGAACATGCATGACGCCCTACCCGGCGGCAATGGCTTGGTTTTTGATTGGAACCTACTGGCCAACCGATTTTGGCGCAGTCCCTGGATGCTGTCTGGCGGCTTGGACCCGGAAAATGTAAACCAGGCCGTGAGACTCGCAGGGGCCCAAGCGGTGGATGTGTCTTCCGGCGTAGAATCGGCACCAGGCGAGAAAGATCCGGCCGCCATCAAAGCTTTCCTTGACGCGATCAAAGCCCTCTGACATAGCACTGCTGATCATGTCTAAATTGAATTCTTATAGAACGGGGCCCGACAGGGCTGGCCGTTTTGGTTTTCACGGTGGCCGCTTCGCCGCCGAAACTCTTATGCCGCTGATACTGGAATTGGAAAAATCCTATCGCGCCGTCCAGCAAGATCCCAAATTTCAGGAAGAACTAGATTATTACCTAGCCCACTATGCCGGCCGGCCCAGCCCTCTGTATTTTGCGCGACGCCTTACCGAACATTTTGGCGGCGCTAAGGTATACTTCAAGCGGGACGAGCTAAATCATACCGGCAGCCACAAGATCAACAATTGCATGGGTCAGATTCTACTGGCCAGGCGGATGGGCAAGACCCGTATCATTGCCGAAACAGGTGCGGGCCAACATGGTGTGGCCTCCGCTACAGTTTCTGCTCTATTCGGTCTGCCCTGTACCGTCTATATGGGCGAGGTTGACGTGGAGCGACAACAACCTAACGTCTTCCGTATGAAACTGCTCGGCGCCGAGGTGGTGCCCGTCAGCTCCGGTTCCCGCACTCTCAAAGACGCCCTGAACGAGGCCATGCGGGATTGGGTCACCAATGTGGAAAATACCTTCTACATAATCGGCACCGTGGCAGGCCCGCATCCCTACCCCGAGATGGTGCGCGATTTCCAATCGGTGATCGGCGACGAGGCTAAAGCCCAGTTATTGGAAGCAGAAGGCCGTTTGCCTGATACCTTGGTAGCCTGCATCGGAGGTGGTTCCAACGCTATGGGGTTGTTTCATCCCTTCCTAGACGACGATAGCGTGGAATTATACGGCGTAGAAGCTGCCGGTGATGGCATAGAGACAGGCCGTCATGCAGCATCCATAACTGGTGGACAACCTGGGGTCTTGCACGGCAACCGCACCTATCTGCTGCAGGATGATGATGGCCAGATCACCGAGGCTCACTCGATTTCGGCAGGTCTAGATTATCCCGGTATCGGCCCGGAACATGCTTGGCTGAACGACGTGGGGCGGGTGAAATATGTCTCCGCTACCGACACAGAGGCTTTGACGGCTTTTCAACTGTGTAGCAGTCTAGAAGGGATCATTCCAGCATTGGAACCGTCTCATGCACTGGCCCATGTGGCCACGATTGCACCAGATCTGCCCAAGGACCATATCATTGTCATGAATATGTGCGGGCGGGGTGACAAAGACATTTTCACCGTGGCTAAATTGCTGGACGCCTAGAAATGAGCACTGGAACCGCTCGAATAGAAGCCCGATTCGCTAAGCTACGAAACGAGGATCGGGCCGCTTTGGTCACCTATGTCATGTCAGGCGATCCTGACCTGGAGACCTCGGCAAAAATTCTAGCCGGTCTTCCTAGTGCCGGTGCTGACATCATCGAAATAGGCATGGCCTTTACTGACCCCATGGCGGACGGCCCCTCAATACAGGTCGCCGGTATACGAGCCTTGAAGGCCGGCATCACCTTGAAAAAGACTTTAGCCATGGTTGCCAAATTTCGCCATCAGGACAGGGACACACCTGTTATTCTCATGGGTTATTACAATCCCATCCATATATTCGGTGTCAAAGCCTTTCTCAAAGTAGCGGCGGAGTCTGGTATTGATGGTCTTATTATTGTTGACCTGCCTCCTGAGGAAGACAAGGAGTTATGCCTGCCAACATTGGCGGCGGGCCTTAGCTTTATCCGCCTGGCGACACCCACCACAGACGATCAACGCCTACCGGTGGTGCTGGCCAATACCTCGGGCTTTGTTTATTACGTTTCCTACACCGGAATTACGGGAGCAGGATCTGCAGATGTCTCTACCGTAGGCAATGCTGTAGCTCGCATTCGCGGGCACACGGACCTACCAATTGCAGTTGGCTTTGGCATTCGTACGCCGGAACAGGCCAGGGGCATTGCAGCTGTGGCCGACGGGGCCGTGGTCGGCACGGCCTTCACTGATGCTGTCCACGGCAGCCTAGGCGCTGATGGTTCCGCCACGGAAGCTACAGTTGATGCTGTGTTGAATTTGACCCGCGAATTGGCGGCGGGTGTCGCGGCGGCAGAGAAAGGAGCAGCATCTTGAATTGGCTCAGCAATTTTGTCCGTCCAAAATTACAAGCCCTGGTGCGAAAGCGGGAAGTTCCTATTAATCTATGGACAAAATGTCCTGGTTGCGGCCAAATGATCCACCACAAGGAAATCAAGGCACGGCAATTCGTCTGTCAACACTGCGACCATCACCTCCGTATGAGTCCAGATGACCGGTTTCCGAATCTATTCGACGGCGGCGCATACACCACGATTGAATTGCCGGAAGTTGCTGTAGATCCTCTAAAATTCCGTGACGAAAAGAAGTATACCGACCGCCTTAAGGAGTCTCGGGGCAAAACTGGGCAACAGGATGCGGTCGTAGTCGCCCACGGTAAGTTAGGCGGGCATGCTGCTGTGATAGCAGTGCAGAACTTCTCGTTCATGGGAGGCTCGTTGGGCCAAGGCGCGGCGGAGGCTATTATAGCAGCGGCTAAACTCGCCGTATTCCAAAAAGCTCCGCTGATCATTTTTGCCGCTGCGGGCGGAGCCCGCATGCAAGAAGGAATTTTGTCACTGATGCAATTGCC
>CAZDQC010000003.1:0-15619 GCA_964507245.1 uncultured Rhodospirillaceae bacterium | reverse complement strand
AAATCTTGGCCCGGCTGTTCAGACTGCACCCCAAACTGATTGATTTGTCTTTGGGCCGTCTGCAACGTTTGCTAACCAGTCTTGGCCATCCTGAACGTCACCTGCCACCCGTCGTGCACGTAGCTGGCACCAACGGCAAAGGCTCCACCATCGCATTCATGCGCGCCGCGTTGGAGGCCTCGGGTCGCTCAGTTCACGTCATGACATCCCCCCACCTAATTCGCTTCAACGAACGTATCCGGCTGGCAGGTGAATCTATATCCGATGAGCATCTGATCGATGTCCTGACGGCCTGCGAGGCCGCCAATAGCGGCGAGGCCATTACCTATTTTGAAATCACCACGGCGGCGGCGTTTTTGGCTTTCCGTGATATGCCGGCTGATATTTTGTTGCTGGAAACCGGTCTTGGCGGCCGCCTCGATGCCAGCAATGTAATAACCCAACCGCGGTTGACTGCCATTACCACGGTGTCCCTGGACCATCAAAATTTTCTTGGCAGCAATTTGGCAGAGATCGCCAACGAAAAAGCCGGTATCCTGAAACGAGGTGTGGTGGGCGTCATTGCCCGACAACACTCGGAGGCGGCAAAAATTATCGAGCGAAATGCCAAAGAAGTTGGCGCCCCACTGCTGCGGCAGGGCTATGAGTGGGATGTAAAACGACAAGACACTCGCCTTTGGTTTTCCTCAAGTCAGTGCGATTTGCGCTTACCCACGCCAGGATTGTATGGGTCACACCAAATCCAAAATGCTGGGCAGGCGGTTGCCAGTTTGCAAAATCTCGGTGACCTGACACCCAGACCTGAAGACATGGCAGCCGGTCTGCTTTCCGCCCATTGGCCAGGACGTCTGCAGCGCCTTACTAAAGGCCCTCTATTAGAAGGATTTGACGGCGAATTATGGCTTGACGGCGGCCATAATCCGGGCGCCGGCGCTGCTTTAGCGGAAACCCTTGTCACCTGGCGGAACGATGACTGCATCGTTCGCCGCCCGCATTTGATCGTAGGTATGCTGTACAACAAGGACGTGGAGAATTTTCTAGCTCCGTTCCGTTCTATGGCACCGCACATTCACGCCGTGCCCGTACCTTATGAAGAGGCAGGCATGGCGCCTGAGCGCATCGTCCAGGCCGCTGAACGGTTAGGCCTGATGGCCACCCAGGCACCCGATGTCGCGAGAGCCATATCAGACATAGTCGATCCTTCACCGCGGGTCCTCATATGCGGTACACTTTATCTGGTTGGCAGTGTCCTTGCCGCAAATTCGCAAATCACCGACGGCTAAGTTGAGTATTATCTAGATCGACTCTTCGATCCATTCCTGGATCTTGCCCTTCGGCAGGGCACCCACCTTCATGGAGGCGACTTCGCCGTCTTTGAACAACATCAGCGTGGGAATGCCACGCACGCCATATTTAGCGGGGGTGGAAGGATTGTCGTCAATATTTACCTTGGCGATTGTAACCCTTTCACCCATCTCAGCGGCGATATCCTCTAGAGCCGGTGCAATCTGTTTACAGGGGCCACACCATTCGGCCCAGAAATCCACCACGACGGGACCGTCAGCACTGAGCACGTCGCTATCGAACGATTCGTCGGATACAAGCTTTGGGGTCATAACATTTTCCAATCTTCCAAGCAGCGCTTCGTAACTACGTTGTATGGGTGGCGATCTATTCGACAACCGCCCCGTTTGCTGGGCCAAAAATATTCACTTGGATTTAAAAAAGTAGGTAGCGTGATTGACGCCGTCAAGGTGAATAAGGGATCAAAAGGGCCTCGTCGATGGTCATCAAATTTGGCTCTGTAGTCCATAATAGTGCGCAACGTACTGTTTTATCTCGGAAAATATGCATTAATACGGCCCGGTAGGAGGCTAATTGACGCAAATATAGTCGGTCTACGTCTTCCGCACGACGAGGTGGTAGCCGGTTGGTCTTGTAGTCAATGACTAGGATTTCCGAATCGGTAATCGCCAATCGATCCACTTGGCCACTGATCATCCAGCCGCCGATAACCGCCGATAGGGGTACTTCAGCTCTTGATCCTGAAGCAAAAATTTTTGCGAAGTCAGGGTGATGGAGCACGCCAAGGATTTCGGCCCGAATTTCCGCCCGCTGACCATCTGTCAAGACCAATGCCGGTTGTGCTAAATAATGGGCGGCAGCGCGATCCCATTGGTTCTCGGGCAGGTCAGGCAAGGTTTGTAGCAACTTGTGTATGTAGTTGCCGCGTTGAAATCGGGCCTGTCCGTCACCGGCCAGGGGGCTGGCAACCGGTGGCAACTGCTCTTCTGACCGGGATGGGGCCAATGGTCGTAGCGGAACGGGCTCCCCGGGGGCCGGCTGGCCTGTCCAGGAGGGCATCGGCGGATTAATAGCCAATCGAGCAGCCGGTGCGAATGCGGGCGTGGAGACTTGCGTATTTTTCAAACGTAGGCCGCCCGCCAAGTCATGTGGCCGTTCAATTTCTGGCATTGTGTCCAAGGCCCGCCAAGCCATGTTGTACCAGCAATGGGCCCTGCGCCCGGTTTTGCCTTCAGAGCCACAGATATACAATCGATCAGCCGCTCGGGTCAGGGCAACGTAAAACAGACGGCGATATTCGCGGTCCCGGTCCAATGCGGCCCGTTGCCGGGCCTGGGTCATGACTTCTTCCTCCATAGCGCGGATTGGGGCCCATAAAGGTACAGGTTCATCGATGGCCCCGTCAGGCCACACAAGGGCCGCCGTCATTTCGGGGACTCGCACTGTATCCGCCAGAAACACAATAGGCGCCTCCAATCCCTTTGCGCCATGTACTGTCATAACCCGCACCTCGTTTCGGCCTTGGTCCAGATCCCGCTTCACCTCGGTCTCGCCACGTCCCAGCCAATCCAGAAATCCTTGCAAACTTGGCGCATGGTCCCGCTCGTAGGCCAGTGCCAAATCAAGAAATTCATTGATGGGATCATTGGCATCGGGACCCAGCCGAGCTAAAATCCTCCGACGACCCCCGCCGGCGCCCAATAGCTCGGCGTAAAGCTCAAACGGGGGGGCGAAATCCGCCCTGGCCAACAAAGCCGAGAGTGTGCCGTAAGCTTCGCTGTCAGGTCGCGAACGCAACGCCGTCCAAAGGCTGCCGGTTCGCCCATGTGCTAATTCAAATAACTGGTCTTCATCCCATCCAATCAAGGGTCCTTTCAGCACCGTGGCCAAGTTTAAGTCGTTTTCAGGCAGCAAAAAAAATTCGCCCAGGGCCACCAAATCCATAACAGCCAATTGTTCGGTCAGCACCATGCGGTCAACACCAGCTACGGGAATGCCCCTGCGCTTCAGTGCGCGCACCATGGCTTCAACAAATGTGGCCCGACGCTGCACCAGGATAAGAATATCGCCGGCGCCTATGGACCGACCCTTGGAGGCAAGTATTTCACCGGTTTCCAACCAATCTGCAATCTGGTCGGCGATGCGGCTGGCTAGCCGGGCCACCGGGGTTTCCTGATAAAATTGCTTGACGGGTGGTGTCCAAGCGTCCTCAGAGGGAGCTGCTTTTGGCACAACCGTGGGCCAAATTTCAACCAATCCGCCGTCAGAGGCGCGGTTGGGAATGTGCCGGATGCCGTTATCGTAGTCGAAGTCCAACCCATCGCGAGCAGTGGGATCAGCGAATATAGCATCGATAGCGGCTAGGACGGCAGGGGTAGAACGGAAAGATAGGGCCAGCTCGACCGGCTGCCAGCGCCGATTTGCGGCGCTGACCTTGGCACCGAAATGATGGCTCATCTCCCGAAAAGCCGCTGGATCAGATCCCTGAAAGCTGTAGATGGATTGTTTTATGTCACCGACGGCGAACAATGTCCGTCCTTTAACCTGAGTGCAACCGTCGGTATCTTTAAGGGCTTCTTCATTAGAGAAAAATTCGTCGGCCAGAGCGCGGATGACCTGCCATTGTTCCGGATTGGTGTCCTGGGCTTCATCAATCAGGATATGATCCAATCCTCCGTCGAGCTTATAACGCACCCAATTGGTACTTGTTTTCCCGGACAGCAATGCCCCGGTTTTCAACACCAAGTCGTCATAATCAAGCAGGGCCTGACGCCGCTTTGCCGCTTCATAACGCGTGATCAATTGAGCGCCAAGTGTCAGCAGCATTTCCGTTGCGGCGGCGACGCGGGCGCCATTGCGCCGATGGCGTAGGGCCTCAAGTCGCTCCACTTCGTCCTTGATCGTATCGAGGCCATGCGGTACGGCCACCATGGTCTTTTTTGTCAGAGGTTTAGCGTAGGGTTTTCCTTTCCCTTGCTCGGTGAAAAATGCAGCAAGATAGGAATCAAAATAATTCATTCTATCTTTTGGCACCGCCAGCCAACCCATGATGGCCTTGCCGTGACGCCGTTCGGTTTTTCCCCCTTGCAACATTGCGCTGGCAACTTGATGTAGTTCTGGTCCTTTGAACTGGTCCTCCATCGAGGCCGTCTGCAACAAACTGGATTCGTCTTCATCCGGCGCTAGACTAAGCGTTCGTCGCACCTTTTTCAGCAACCCGGCCATGCCTTCGGCTCCGTCCAACAGCCTTTGCAGACGCGCCCGATCCGTGGATAAACCTGACATCAGTTTGCCAATCGTTTCCTCATCCACCAACGCCATCAGGGCCGCGGCCAAAGGTTTCGGCCTCTGGGCATCATCTTGCAGCACCTCCTGCAAGGCTTGGTCTAGTACATCCTCCGCCTGGCGTTCATCCATCACCTGAAAGTGTGGAGCCAGTTCAGCTTCCAGCGGAAACCTGCGTAGCAGAGCCTCGCAAAAGGAGTGGATGGTCTGAACCTTAAAACCACCAGGCGTGTCCAGGACACGGGCAAACAGACGGGGGGCGAGTTTTATAGTTTGGCCATCGAAGGTCTGGCCGGTCAAATCAATTAGGTCTCGCCGCAAATCCTCCTCGCTGGCTGCCGCCCAGGCACCCAGCCGGCCGTGCAGACGGTTGGCCATTTCCGCCGCCGCCGCCTTGGTAAAGGTCAGGCAGAGGATCCGTTCGGGCGGACAATCAGTCAACAATAACCGCAAGACTCGGTCGGTAAGGACATGGGTTTTTCCCGTTCCGGCAGACGCCGTGACCCAGGCTGAAAGGCCAGGGTCCGCAGCCAATCGTTGGTGATCCGTCGCTCGCATGATTTAGAAATCCCCCGGCCCGCCGGCCGACCATTCCTTAATCCGGGCCAGGTGGTCATAGTCAGAAAATCGAGGCGCGATAGCCGGGCGGGGCTGGGCCAGATAGGCCGTGGCGGGATCGTCGAACTTCGCAATCAGTTCGGTTAGGCTCTCTTGTGCTTGCCGCGCCAGATCACTGCCGGGCTTCTTAATATCTTTGATCTGGCCTGGCTCCCGCCCGCCGGAAACCCTCCAATAACTAAGACGAGAGACCTCGCCAGCAGGCAATCCAGAAAATCCGCCCGCTAGAGCTATGGCTGCTTCCAAAGGTAGTTGCGGCGCCTCGCCGCGCAGCATTTCTGCTTCCGTGGGTAAAACGCCGGTCTTGTAATCAATGATGCAAAGGCTGCCGTCAGCCAGCCGGTCAACCCGATCAGCAACTCCCCGCAATTCAAAGGAACCGGCAGGGCCGTCCAAGGTCAAACTCCCCTCTGCTTCAGCAACTAAGGGTCGAATTTCGGGTCGCCTGCCGCGTTCTTCCGCTAAAAACCATGTAACTATTCGCTGAAACCGCGGCCACCAGAACGCCCGCACACCGGGACGTTCCAACATTTCGCCAAAGGCGGCCCTGCCCAGGTCGAGCAATATGGTTTCGGCATCATGTGGAATTTCGTCGGGGAATTGTTGGGTAAACCGTTCTAGAGCTTTATGCACCGCATTACCATAATCCGCCAATCCGGGGTCGGCCGCGATCGGATCTAGGGGTCGAAGATTCAGAATATGGCGGGCGTAAACGGCATAGGGATCACGGATCCAGGTCTCTACCTGGGTCACCGACAGACGCCGGGGACGAGCGGCCACCGGTGGTTTGCATGCGGGCGCCTGGATAGGCTGTGGCGGTCCAGCAGCATCTAATTGGCTAAGCCAATCACGCCAAATGTCAGGCATTTCACAATCCAATTTCTGGTCTACGGCCTTTAACACTTGGTCCAAGCGTAGCAGCCAGCGGGACGGCACGGTTGGGGTGCCATCAACCTTGTCAGCGCGAGTGAGGATCACCTCACCACTACTAGCAGCCTGGACAAAATCATGCGCTGCCAATCCAATACGCCTTTCCGGAGCGGGTAGGCCCAGTTCCAAAGCCATGGGCCGGCTCAACCAGGCATCCGCCTCCGCTGCAGCAGGCCAGCTTCCTTCGTTCAAGCCGCCTAGATATACCTGGTCTGCCGATTGCAGACGTGCTTCTAATGGCCCCCAGATATGCAACCGTGGGTGCAGACCATAAGACGGGCGGACGGCCTGTCCTTTCATCAAACTGTTCAAAAGGGGGGCATAGCCGTCTCCGGCGATTTTTGGCAAACCTACCGCAGCCTGCAGTAGGTTAGAGACAAACTCCATGGCGGCCTCGCCAGCGTCGCCCAGCCAAAGTTGACATTGGCCGTCCTCATCCGTCGCCAGCCATTCCACAAATCGTATGTGGCCGGTTAGCACCTCGGCCAGGTCCACCTGATCACTACGGCAGAGTGAAAGAATTTCATCACCATGCTCTGACAATTTTCTCAACAGATTCTGGGCACGATCGGACGTTTCGCGGGCCGCTACGAGGGCGGCAGACAAGCCTTGAAACCCAGCTGCCGGTCGTGGACCCCGCAGAGCAATTCGATCAAGGTCACGGACAGCGGCACGCAAGACGCCTGGGGCCCACTGGCCCAAGGCAAGAGGGTGTTTTAGTGCCGCCAAAAGGTCAACCGGATCCAAATCGCTAGCGAACATCTCAGCCGTAAGACGCAAAAAAGAACCCGGTGGCGTTGCCGCCAAGGGTTGTCCGGCGGAATCGTCGATTAAAATGCTCCATCGTTGCAATTCCGCCGCGACACGACGGGCCAGACCGCGATCTGGCGTAATCAGAGCGGCAGTGCGTTTAGGTATCTCAAGAACTTGGCGCATGTGCAGGGCGATGACACCCGCTTCCTCAATAAGATCGGAGCAGTCAATCCGTGTCAGACCATTTGTCGCCTCGGCGGACAGCGCCTGTAGTTCACGCCACTGTTCCGTAGATTCCGTTGGCCGCATTGCCTCCCGTATCAGGATCTGCCGAGGAGTTTCAACAGTAGGACCATGCCAACTGGACACTTGCCAACGACTCACTCCGATCCGCCGCAATAATTCGGACAGACCAAACTGCCCATGGCTATGATCGACCGCCATCCAAGTTTCATCGTCAGAATGCATATCCAAGCCTGGCAGGATCACAGCGCCATTCGGCAGATGGGCGACTACGGCGATCAATTCGGCCGTGGCAGGGATAGAGCCTGTGGATCCAGCGACGACCACAGGGTCGTTGGGAGGAAACTCGCGCCAACGGTCCGCTTGGGCCCGCAACAAGGCATTGCGCCGCTCGCTCGGATCAATGCAACCTTCTGCCCGCAATAGTTCACCCCACGGCTCGGCAAGAATATTGAGGAACGCCAAGGTCTCCTGCCAATGAGCGGCCAAATCGTCCGGCACCAAATTCTCCAGGGCTGACAGAGGAACTTCCTGAGTTTGCAGCTGGTCAAGAAAATCTGCCAATTCACGTGCCAAGGGTGCGGCCAGGGCAGGTTCAATGCCTCTATTTCGTGCAATCAAATGCAACAATAACAGCTGCCGGCGCAATTCCGTGATAGCAGGCGGCAGGGTCAGCTGATCGCCACCATGTGAGGGATCCATTAGCCATTCATCTTCATCGACATCGCCGATGGCCTGCATACGAGGCAGCAACAACGCTTTGCCACCAGTCTGACGCAAAAAACCGTCGCGCACAGCACGGATTCCGCGCCGGTTGGGCAATAGCAACGTCAGCCGGCTTAGCGTTAAGGGATCATCCCCGTAGTGGCGCAACAATCCCATCACCAAGCAGTCGGAGAAATTTTCACTAGGAGAAATGGTATAGACGTTGGGTCTAGCAACCATGCACCTATCCCAGCAAGGCTTGTTCTGCCGCCGCCAGACCCTCAGGGCGGTTCAATTCTATCCATTGCCCTTCATGACGCAAACCAAACAAGCGTTTCTGTTGCGCTGCCCGATCATAGATAAAATTCAATGAAAACGGCTCTTCAGGGCAATCTTTGAATAAGCCCGGCTTGAGTATCTGTATCCCGGAATGGATAAAGGGTGCAACTTCCCGCTCTAACCGGCGCTGCAGTTGCCCATCATTCAGCATCGTGTAGTCTCCAACCCCCTGATAACTCACAGCGCCGACGGTTGGTTGGAGCAACAATAGAGCATCCATGGTTTTTGTGAGAAAGCGCGTCGCCAGAGCTCTCAGGCTACTGCGCAAATAATCGAACCACAGCACATCTCCATTTACCACGAAGAAGGGCGCTTCGCCGAGCATAGGCAACGCCTTGGCAACACCACCCCCAGTATCCAGCAAGTAATCTGTTTCGTCCGAAAACTGGATTTGAAGACTTGACTGGTCCTGCAGGTGCCGTCGCAGCAAATCCGCCTCGTGGTGCAGGTTCACCACAGCCCGCTCCACACCGGCCTCGCACAGTCGGTCCAGCACCCAGTCAATGACTGGGCGGCCGCCCACCGGCAACAGGGGTTTTGGTTTTGCTTCAGTCAATGCGCCCATACGCTGGCCCAAGCCAGCGGCTAGGATCATCGCGGTTTTAGGTGTCTCCACTAATCGCAACCCAACATAAATCGGGAATCAGTTTCGAATTGTGCGGTCTATAGGCGGGAGGAACAAGCGGGGATTTGGCAAATTTTCCAGCACCCGATGCGAACGATGAACCACCGGCCGTGGTCCAAATCTGCCCACCTTTCTATAGCGCGCTTTGTCTTGTACTACAAAACCGTACACCATTGCGGCTCAGCGTCTTCATAGCCACCGAGTTAGCCCTGAGCCGGACACGGCACTTCGATCTTAAATTTCGGCCCGGTTCATTTCTGTATGACCGTAATGGATTTTGGCTCTTTTACCGAAAATCCACCCTAGATATTTCGGCAGATGACCGAGATATGGAGCTTCAGCCTCAGTCGAGTAATGCTACATTAAAAAATATGGCCAACCAGTGACAATAGTCGCCGACGACCATTGGATATTGCTCGAGGAGAAATATGCGTTGAAAACCCTGCCAGAAAAAGAAAAGCGCCGATTTCTGATAACCGGCGCTGCCAGCGGCATTGGAGCTGCGCTGTGCCGGCGCTTGGCGGCACCAGAAACAAACTTGTTCATGCACACCCGTATCAACAAGGACGGCCTGTTGCAGGTCGCCGCCGACGTTCGGGCCAAAGGCGGCGAAGCTCATGTACTGTTAGGCGATCTTGCCGAAACTGAAGTCGCTAAGGAGATGATGGCCGCGATCTTGTCTGTGGGAGAGTTGGACGGCCTGATCGCCAATGCTGGTTTCGCGGACAAAACGCCGCTATCGGAGTTGGATAACGCTACGTTGACGCATAGTCATGCTTCCATGCCGGGTGCCTTTCACCGTCTTTGCCAAGCTGCAGTGCCTCTGCTACGGGCGGCGCCAGCCGGCCGGGTGGTGGCAGTGTCATCTTTTGTGGCCCATCGTTTTCAACTTGACGGAGTATCGATGCCCGCAAGCGCCGCAGCAAAAGCATCCTTGGAAGCTTTGGCGCATGCCTTGGCGGTTGACCTCGCGCCCTATGGTATTACCGTGAATTGCGTCGCACCTGGCTATATTCAAAAAGACGCCGGCACTCATGCTGCCCTCGCACGTGCAAACCTGGACCGAGCCACCGCGCGTATTCCCCTAGGGAGACTAGGTCAGCCAGACGAGGTCGCAGCGCTAATCGAATTTTTATTGTCCCCTGCCGCTAGTTATATCACCGGACAAACCATTCACGCCGATGGCGGTCTGGGCTTGTAATCCTACCTGGCTCTAGTTTCGCAACAGACCCGGATGTGACGAAGGATAAAAGGGAGTTATTGGCATCCTTTAGCGCAAAGGCTCTGTTCACAACATCGGGCCAAGGAACTTGATTCAACCCCAAAATATACGATCTAGTTGTTCAACATGGCTTACTAGAATTAGTGAGTGTTTGTTCTATTTCTAATCAGTGAGGTTTCGAATGGTAGTTACTGGCACGTTCGTAACCTATATCAGCTTCAGGGCAATTTTTGCTCTGGCAATGACCTTAAATATTTTGCAACAATTTTTGGGCTAAATGCCCTTGGGTCTAAGGGATTATTTTGCCACTAAATTGCCAAAATTATCATACCAGCCGATACGGGACACTGCTTGCGAAGCATGGTGTTCATGATGCGTTGGTGGCTAAGTGCGGCATGCGATACTGACTCGGTTGACTGGATCCTGTGCGGATCTAGAATCTTTGTTACGCCGCAGGGTGCAGTATGCAATCGAGATGTAGATATGCCAGCAAATCGAATAGAGAGAAAATGATGGCTAAGACTGTTTTCGAAAAAATCTGGGACCAGCATGTCATCGTCGAACGAGACGATGGTAACGTTTTACTCTACATAGACCGCCACTTGACCCACGATTTGCATTTCCGGGCTTTTCACGCATTAAAAGAGAAAGGATTGAGGCTAAAGGAGCCAAGTAAGTTGTTCGGTGTTCCCGACCATAGCGTGCCGACCACAGCAAAAACCGTTGACCAAATTCCAGAGGGGGAAATGCGAGAGGCTGTTGAAGGATTGGCGGCGGCAGCAGACGAATTAGGTTTCACTCATTATCCGATGACCGACGATCGCCACGGCATCGTCCACGTGGTAGGACCTGAACAGGGCATCACGCTACCGGGTTTGACGCTTGTGTGCGGCGATTCCCACACATCCACCCATGGTGCGCTTGGCTGCATTTCCTTCGGAATTGGTTCTACTGAAGTCCAGCATGTCATGGCAACGCAAACACTTTGGCAACGCAAACCAAAAATGATGCGGATCAACCTCACCGGTGAATTGGGTTTCGGCGTCAGTGGTAAGGATATTATTCTGGCGATCATCGCGAAGATCGGTGCTGCCGGTGGGACAGGCTACGCGATCGAATTTATCGGTAATGTCATAGACGCATTGTCCATGGAGGGGCGCATGACACTTTGCAATATGTCGATCGAGGCCGGTGCGCGTTCGGGCATTGTCGCGCCCGACGACAAGACAATCGAATATTGCGCCGGCCGTCCCTTTGCGCCCACGGGAAAGGATTGGGACCTCGCCATCGACTACTGGGTAACATTGCGTTCCGACGACAACGCTAAATATAACAAGGAGGTTACACTTGACGGTGACGAAATTTTGCCGATGGTGACCTGGGGTAACAGCCCACAGTGGGCTCTGCCGATCACGGAATGCATCCCCGATCCGTCTGATGAAAGCGACCCTCTGGTGCGGGCCGATATGACGGCGGCCCTTGATTATATGCAGCTTAAGCCCGGAATGGCCTTGTCGGATATCCAAGTCGACACAGTCTTCATCGGGGCTTGCACCAATAGCCGGATCGAGGATATGCGCGCTGCGGCGAAAGTGGCCAAGGGGCGCCGCGCTGCGGCTCGCACATTAGTGGTGCCAGGCTCGGGCCTAGTTAAGAAGCAAGCGGAGGCGGAAGGGTTGGATCGGATATTCCTCGAGGCCGGCATGGAATGGCGGGAACCGGGTTGTTCAATGTGTGTCGCCATGAATGGCGATATGTTGGCGCCGGGCGAGCGGTCGGCGTCGACCAGCAATCGCAATTTCCGAGGTCGCCAGGGCCTTGGCAGTCGCACCCACTTGGTCAGCCCAGCAATGGCGGCCGCGGCCGCTGTCACAGGCCATTTCACCGATGTCCGCAGATTGGAGCAAGTTACATGACGCTGCCGCGGGAAGAAAAACTCAGCCCCTTTACGACATTTGCTGCGATCGCCGTGCCAATCGATATCGCCAATTGTGACACTGACCAAATAATTCCGGCGCGTTTTTTGCGCCGGCCGGGTACCGATCCGGCCTACAAGGATTTTTTACTACACGATCTACGCTTCAACGAAGACGGTTCGGAAAAGGATTTCGTTTTTAACAAGGAGCCTTTTCGACAAGGCAGGATTTTTGTTACCGATGTGAACTGGGGTTGCGGCTCGTCGCGGGAAAATGCCGCACATGTACTCGACCAAAACGGAATTCGGTGTGTCATCGCACCCAGCTTCGGAGACATACATTACACCAACTGCGTCAAAAACGGCATATTGCCAATTCGCCTTTCTTCCAAAGACTGTGAAACCATACGCCGGCAGTTGCGGGATAATCCTGGAGCGGAGATTGCGGTGGATCTAGAAACGCAGAGTGTGTCGGGCCCCGATCAGACGCGTTATTTTTTTGAAATTAACCCATTTGACAAACACCGTTTGATGAAGGGACTTGATGAGATCGGCTTGACAATGGAGTACGCACGGGAAATATCTGAATTCGCAGAAACTTACAGGAAACGCTTCTATTGGGCCGAGCATCGCGCCTGAAATTTAGTCTGGTATTCTCGAAGGCAGCCTAAAAGGCGAGTTTTTCTCCTACAAAGGTACGTGGGTAAACATCTCAAACATCCGGGTGTCGAGCGCGGCTTTATGGAGCGTGTATTTCCACTTGCCGTCTTCATTGATGAGCTTGTCTTCATAACGCCCGGCGGCGTAGACGTGACTGTTTCCATCCGGCGTCGTTCGTATGATAGAAAAATGAGACAGGACGTCAGCCCGCCTTCCATCCAAAGTGATTGAGATCGGCGTAACAAGATGACGCCGGAAACCAGTGTCCCGAATATGGCTCTCGACCTCAGAGAGGATTTTCGCTAGTTCCCCCCGATTGCTGCGCCACCACACCATGTCCGACTTGATTTCCAACCCGAAGGCGGTGACCTCATAGACCCCGTCCCCCGCGAACTGATTGAGCCAACCGGTCATGTCATCTTCGTCCAACACGTGGGCTGTTGCGAAGATGACGTCCCGGACAGCTTCTTTCTCCAAAAGGATCGCCAGTTGATCGTTATGATCTTTGGTGTTCATTCCGCGGCGGTCTTTTTGCTGTCCAAGAACGGTGCGTTGGCGGGGCTGCCCATGCGTTTGCCCCATTCCTGGTAATACGCACGCACATTGGCGTCATCGGTCGGGTTGAGTTCTTCTTCCCGGGCGATGATGGAATAGCGCATAATGCCGGAATTGAGGGCCGCCCATTGCTCCTCCACCGCAATGGTATCCTCGCCGAGGTTCCGCCCCGCTGGACCCCAGTACATGTTGTGGTGGCGGAGCTGTTCGGCAACTAGGTCAGCGTCATTCGTCGTCTGGCCGAGTCCCCGCCATTCCACGATGGTGCGCCCGGGCGTCAGCGGTACCATGCGGTCGATGCGCACCACGTTTGAGCGGATGTTGATCATAACGTCCGGGAACAGGTTGATCACCCGCATCTCGTTCCTCTTCATGCCCGGCAAGGTTCCGATCGACACCGTGGCATAATCTCCTGCGCCATAATCCACCGTCGCCGAGCCATCAGACCAATATCCTGAATGGCCCTTATTGAAGATGTTCAGCTTCATGGCGCTAGACTTTCCGATGACCCAGGGCATGGTCTTGCGATTGATAAAATGCATGAGCGAGTGATAGCGTTCCGAATTGTTGTCCTGCCAAAGCTTCCAGTTGGTCGCTACAGTAGCCTTGTGGTAGTGAAAGACTCTTAGGGGCGAGTCGGACAGGGGTGCCCGGACCGGCTCGATAATATCACCGATGAAATCTTCGAGGCCCTCGGTCTCGTCGGACAGGCACACAAAGACCAAACCGGCGAGCACGTCCACGCGCACCGGGATCAGGGGATAGTCGTCTTTGTCAAGCTTGACCCGCGAATAGCCTTCTGGCTTGGCAATGCCGGTACAGCGGCCATCTAGGCCATACGTCCAAAGATGATAGAAACACTGAAAGCCACTGGTGTTGCCTGCACTGTCTCGGACCACCGGCGCTCCCCGGTGGCGGCAGACATTGTAGAACCCACGGAGGACCCCGTCTTCGCCCCGCACCAACAAGATTGGTTTTCCCGCTACGGAACAGACCCGGAAATCGCCTGGGTTAGCGACCTCGGTTTCATGGGTAACGAACAGCCATGCGGTGGCGAAAATAGTCTCCTGCTCCCGCGCAAAAATACTTTCGTCGGTGAAGATGCGATTATCGATATAATGGGTGTCCGGCAAATCAGGCCGCTTTGTTCCGGTGATCACACTCATAGCCCCCCGCTGCTCTTGGCTTGAATATAGGGATACTGCGACTCATCGAACAAGTTATTGTCCGTTATTTGACGTTTTCCAATATCCGATATGGGTCAAAAATTAGCAAAAAGCGGCATTGTCTGGCACATCTGAAACTGGCGACAAGCAAACCAAAGTCACACGAATGCCGATAACGCCGGTTAGTGTGCGTACATTATGACGGAAATTAGAGCGTTCGGTATTAAATGACAGAAGGCACAGACGATTTTGGTACAATCCGACCCTGACGAATCTGCCGGGGGGTTGATTTGCCAGTGTTTGTGCGCGCGTCGCCGAGCGGAGGACTTCAGATGCACCCACTACGATCGCTATTGTTTGCGCCGGGCAACCACCCGCGAAAAGTAGAGAAGGTTTTCCAGGTTGGCGCGGATGTCGTCATTCTTGATCTCGAAGACGCCGTCGCCATTACCGAAAAACCCGCGACGCGAGCAACCATCGTTGACGCGTTGAAGAAGCAGCGCCGGGGACTCGGATATGTCAGGGTTAACAGCCTTGATACCGAATTCGCCTGGGGTGACTTTGCCGGGGTCGTCGGGGCATGGGTCGATGGAATTGTACTGCCCAAGGTTGAAACTGCCGATCAGTTGCAAACGGCAGATTGGCTATTAGCGCAACTAGAACGTGAAAACGGCATGGAGATCGGCAGCATCGACCTGCTGCCGATTATCGAAACTGGTCTCGGCTTGCACAATATTGAAGCCATTACAATGGCGGGAACTCGTTTAAAGCGGGTTTCCTTCGGTGCCGGTGATTTTACTCGTGATATGAACCTGGTGTGGACTGGGCCTGAGCAAGAACTGGCCTATGCGCGGAGCCGTATCGTCCTGGCATCTCGCGCAGCCGGAATCGAACCGCCGATCGATTCCGTGTTTATCGACCTCAAAGATCGTGAGCACCTGAAACTTTCGACTCAAAAAGCGCTCGAATTTGGATTTCAGGGCAAGCTTTGTATCCACCCAGATCAAGTCAATCTGGTGAATGATGTGTTCACACCCGATGTGTCTGAGGTGACGCGGGCCAAGAGAATCATCGCGGCTTTCGAAGAGGCCGAAGCTACTGGATCGGCTTCGATCCAGGTCGACGGATACTTTGTGGATTACCCAATTGTTGAAAAAGCGCGACGCGTTTTGGAAATTAGCAAACGCATCCGTGCTGCCGGCTAACTGATTTATATTAGAAAAGACTGGCGCGCCCGGCAGGACTCGAACCTGCGACCCCTTGATTAGGAATCAAGTGCTCTATCCAGCTGAGCTACG
>CAZDQC010000002.1:56209-68716 GCA_964507245.1 uncultured Rhodospirillaceae bacterium | reverse complement strand
TAGAAGTTGGAATTGCGCTACTGATTACGGCCATCGTCGTCATCGCGATCCTCTACATTATTTCAATTTGGGTCTACAAGCGCTCGCCGGCCAACATGTGCTTCATTCGCACTGGCTTTCGCGGCACTAAAGTCTGCTTGGGCAAGGGCGCCTTGGTCCTACCGGTTTTTCACGAGGTGAGTTGGGTATCCCTGGAAACCTTGAAACTTATCATTTCCCGTTCCAGGGATCAGGCTATTCTGACCTCGGACAACATCCGGATCGATGCGGTGGTGGAACTGTATACCCACGTTGGCCATACGGAAGATGCGGTCTTGATCGCATCCCGCAGTCTGGGTGAAAAAACCTTCAATTCCGACATGGTGCGCAACCTTCTCGAAGCCAAGGTCGTTGGAGCTCTGCGCAGCTACGCCGCAACAAAGACCTTGAAGGAATTGCATCAGCACCGAGACGACTTCGCAACGGATATCCGCAACGGCGTGACCGAGAGCTTCACTGCAAACGGCCTGGTATTGGAAGAGGTTTCCATCGTCACATTGGAACAATCGGGAAAAGAATTCTTCCGCACAGACAACGTATTTGACGCCGAAGGCCTGAAAGTAATCACCGAAATTACTTCAGATGCCAGGCGCAAAGTTCACGATACAGAAAAACGCACCACGGTTTCGATTCGGCAAAAGGATTTGGATACCCAGTTAGAATTGCTTGAGATCGAGCGTCATGAAGCCGTGGCGCGGGCCAATCAGGATAAGGAAGTCGCCAACGAGCAAGCTAAGCAATTGGGCGAAAAACAAATCTATGTCCTCGATCAGCGCATGGGCGTAGAAGAAAAGGAAATCGACAACGAAAAAACCCTCGAACACATGCGCACAGACCGGGACTTGGCCATAACGGAAGAGGCGAAACGTCGAGAAACCGCGGAAATACAAAAGGACCTAGCGCTAGAGAAGGAGCGTCGGAACAGGGAAATTGATCTGATTGCCAAAGCGCGAGAAGAGGAACTGGCCAACATCAGCCGTAACCTGACATTGGAGAAGGCCGAACGCGATCGCCAGATCGAGTTGGTGGAAAAAGCCAAGGAAAACGAGCTTGCGGAGATTGACCGGACCCTGGCCCGCGAACAGGCCGAGAAGCAACGCGAGATTGAACTGTCACAAAAGGAACGGGAACGCCAGCAATCGGAAATCGCCCGCATTACCGCCGTGATGGCTGAAGAAGAAGCGGCCCGCGATGCCCGCCATGCCGCGGCCGAGGAGGCCAGTCTAGCGGTACGCAAACGGGCCCTAGAAACCCGACTGGAAATGCTGGATCTTGACAAGCAGGAGAGTTTTGCCGCTGCCCAGCAGGAACAGGAAGTTGCCAACGAAAAGGCAAGAGTGTTGAGCGAACAGCAGCGCTTTATCCTGGATCGCCGGTGGGAAGTGGAACAGGAGGAAATTCAAAAGGCAGAGGAATTGGAGAAAGCCCAGATCGAAAAAGAGGCAGCGGTCATCCTAAAGGGTGGGTCGACACATGCGGCAGAGATCGCGCGCGGTTTGGCCCGCCAAAAGGCTGAGCGTGACAGCGAGATTGAACTGATCGGCAAGACACAGGAACTGGAACGGGCTGAAATTCGCCGCACCCTGGTACGAGAACAAGAAGAACGGGATCGTCAGATCGCTTTAGTAGCAAAAGCGAAGGAACTGGAAGAAGCAGAGGTCCAGAAAGATCTAGCAATTGAATTGGAACATCGCCAGCGGGATATTGCCTTAATCGAAAAGGATAAGGAGCGTGAGGCCGCCGACATCCAGCGACTGCAAGCTCGCGAAACGGAGGAACGCAATAGGGAAATCGCCATTGTTCAAAAGACCCGGGAATTGGAAGCTGCGGAGGTCGAACGTTTGTCTACCACAGCGGAAAAGGAAGGCGCTGAGCATCGAGTAGAATCCGTTCGGTTGTTAGCGGATGCAGAACGGACCAAGGACATCGAACAGATCGACGCCGAAATGTTGGCGGAAATTCGCCGCATTGACGAAGAGAGCAAAGCCGCCATCACGCGCATGCATATGATCACGCAATCAGAGGCCCGCAGACTTTCGGCAGAGCAGGAATCGGATGCCACCATGATACGCGCCCGCGCCTCCGCCGATGCACAGAAAATCTCGGCCGAGGGGATCGAGAAGGAAGCCGCCGCAACCGGACGAGCTGAAGCGGAGGTTGAGGCTCTCCGCGTGGCCAACACCCAGCGTTTGCTTGAGGCTGAGGCTACGGGCATGGAAGCCAAGGCGGACGCCCTAAAGAAATACAACGAGGCCGCAACCTTCCTGGAACTGGCCAAGCTGTCCATCGAAGCCGATCGCGACATTCACATCGACCAGGCGAAAGCGATGGGCAACGCCTTGGAAGGCGCTCAAATTCGCATGTATGGCGGTGGTGATGGCACTGTGGATACCATCCGTGGCCTGTTCACCCAGGGGTTTGGCGTCGGCGAAGTTTTAGAAGGTTTGGCCCAGTCCATGCCTGATGGGCTACGCCAGAAGTTCAACGCCAACGGTCTTCGCGGTCTGTTTGGCCGGCCCTATGGTCAAGGCAGTCTGCGTGAAACAGCGGAGCATCTGACGGCCTTGGTCGAAAGCACCCTCGGCACAAAGAAATCCAGGGACATCAACTTCCCCGATGCCTTGGAAAAGCTGGTCGTGGCCGCAGGCAATGATGACACCATGACCCAAACCCTGGATATGTTGCGGGAACTGAACAACCGAGGCGGATTTGATGAGGTTCCGTTCGAAAGTGTTTGGAATATTCTGCAGGCGCTGGCCAAGGCCGCGGAATAAGTCCCGAAGCCAGTTGCCGCCATGGCCGATTTTGACGTCGTAATAGAGCATGTGGACAAGACCTTCCCCGGCAACACCCGGGCGGTCATCGATTTTAATGCAGAGATCGAGCATGGCGAATTCGTCTCTATGTTGGGGCCGTCGGGCTGCGGCAAGACCACCCTGTTGCGCATGGTCGGCGGTCTGGAGGAAGTGACAGCTGGTCGTATCTTTATCTCGGGCCAGGATGTCACGGATTTACCCCCATCCCATCGAGACACCTCCATGATGTTCCAAAGTTTTGCCCTTTTTCCTCATCGTACAGTTTTCCAGAACGTCGAATTTAGCCTGAAAATGCGTGGCATGGACCGGGACCTGCGAGGCCGGCGTGTTTGGGAGATGTTAGAAACAGTCGGGCTAGAACAACTGGCAGATCGCCGGCCGTCCGACCTGTCCGGTGGACAGCAACAGCGCGTCGCCTTGGCTCGAGCATTGATCAGCGAGCCAACTGTGTTGCTGCTGGATGAACCTCTCGGAGCCCTGGATTATAATCTGCGTCAGACCATGATGGTGGAATTGAAGAAAATCCAACAGGAAACCGGCATCACCTTCATCATGGTCACGCATTCGCAACAGGAAGCTATGTCCCTGGCGGACAAGGTTATCGTGATGTCCGATGCCGTGGTGCAGCAGATCGGAACCTCCCGGGAGATCCACGAAAACCCGCGAAATCGCTTTGTTGCTGATTTCATTGGCAACAACAACATCTTCAAGGGCGTAATCCGTTCGCGCAGCGGTTCCATGGTCTTTGTCGAGGCCGGTAGCCAGCTCTATTATATTCGGGTACCCGAACACATTCGCCAGGTGCCTGTCGGTCAGGAGGCGAATTTTTCCGTTCGCGCCGACCTAATGCACACGGGCGATAATCCAGAAATGGCTAACAAGGTAGAAGGTGCTTATGTGGCAACGGAGTTCCTGGGCACCTTGGAAACCGATGTATTTGAAGTCAGCCCTGGGCACTTCGTCCATGTGGAACAGCATCGTCACCTTGCCAACAATACCTATCAGGTTGGTGAGATGGAAACCCTATGTTTCACGGCCGATTCCGGTATGTTGCTGGAAGAAACCCAACGGCCCGAAGACACGACCAGTTAAGCGATCATGGATTGCACCGCCGACGTTGTTGTCATTGGAGCAGGCATTGCCGGCACCGCCACCGCCTATTATTTGGCCAAGGGTGGATCCAAGGTAATCGTTTGTGAAAAGGGAGAGATTGCCGGCGAACAATCCAGCCGCAATTGGGGCTTCGTCCGCCAACAGGGCCGTGACCCCGTCGAAATCCCCCTGATGATGGAATCCAACAAAATCTGGCGCGGGTTGGAGCGAGAGTTGAACGCCGATTTGGAATGGCTTTCAGCCGGCAATATGGTCACGTTCAGCAACGCTGAAGAGGGCGCTGCATGGGAAGGCTGGCGGCAAACGGCGGCGGAGTTTGGCCTGGACGCCAAGATCCTGACGCGGGATGAGGCAGAGGCCGTGATACCCGGCAATGCCTTCGATTGTTACGGCGCCATTTTCACCGAAAGCGACGGCCAGGCAGAACCGAGAAAGGCTACTGCAGCCTTGGCTCGCGCTGCGGAGGGGCGCGGTGCCGAATTCCGTACAAATTGTGCGGTTTTCGAAGTGGAAACCACGGCCGGCTCTGTCTCCGGCGTGGCAACAGAACGGGGCACAATCCGTGCGCCCGTTGTAGTCTGCGCCGCCGGTGCCTGGTCCGGCCGGATGTTACGCAGCCTGGGACTAAAATTGCCGCAGATGTGGATCAAGGGCTCCGTCGCGCGGACGACGCCAGGGCCCCTTGTCTCCCACACCGCGACGTGGACAGGGGTCGCCTTCCGGCAGCGCCGGGATGGTACCTTTAACATTGCCCAACGCTCCGCTGATCATGACCTGACATTCGAGAGTTTTTTGAATTTGCGGGCGTTCCTGGGCAGCTTTGCCAGCCATCGGCGTGACATCAAACTACATCTAAACCGCCTAGCCTTAGACCTTGCAGGCGGCAGTTTCTCAAAGTCTGCATTGGCCAAGGAATTGACCCGCCACCGCGTCCTCAATCCCGAACCCAACCACACGGTTCTGAACGACGCCTTGGTCAAATTGCACCGCCTGTTGCCACAGACGGCAGAGGTCAAAATCGATTTCAGCTGGGCTGGCTACATTGATATGGCTCCAGATATGCTGCCGACCTTGGACACAATCGATAGCCCCTCCGGCCTGGTTTTAGCATCAGGGTTTTCCGGCCACGGTTTCGGTATGGGCCCCATCGTGGGCCGCTTAATCTCGGAACTGATTCAGAGGGGGAAGCCATCGCTGAATTTGGATGCCTTCCGCTTCAGCCGCTTTTCCGACGGTACAAAATTGACACCTCACAGCGTGGTTTGAAACATGGATACGGTATTGATCACTGGCGCGGCAGGCGGCATCGGCTCTAGAATGCGCCAACTCTTGAAGGGCATTTATCCCCGACTTGTCTTGAGCGACCGTGTAACGCCAGCGAATTTAGCCAGCGACGAAGAATTCATCGCCGCTGACCTGACCGACAAGTCGGCGATGGAAACCCTCCTAAAGGGTGTGGACGGCGTCCTCCACCTGGGTGGCCAGGCTATGGAAGCGGAATGGGATGTCATCCATGGAGCTAACATTGTCGGTTGTTACAATCTGTTTGAGGCCGCGCAAATCAATGGCATTAGGCGGGTAGTTTTTGCCTCGTCGAACCACGCCATTGGGTATTATTCGCGCCACGCCCGCATCAGCGTCGATCACAAGGTCCGCCCTGACAGCCGATATGGTGTTTCGAAGGCATTTGGAGAGGCTGTTGGCAGTTATTATGCGGACAAGTTTCACCTTGGCGTCATGGCAATCCGAATTGGCAATGTGGACGACTATCCGGTCGACGAGCGGCGTCTGTCCATTTGGATCAGCCCGCGTGATCTGGTGCAGTTGGTCCGTATTGGTCTGGAGCATCCCGATTTACACTATGAAATTGTCTGGGGCGCATCCGACAATGCACGCTCCTGGTGGGATAACGAACCCGCCCGTCGCCTGGGTTATCGGCCATTGGACCGGGCCGAAGATCACCGCGACTACGCTTTAGCCAATGAAGCTAAACGAACACCAAACCCCATTGCTGACTACTACCAGGGCGGCGACATCTGTGCAGAAGAGTTTACGGGCAGACTACCTGGAACGGCGGTAGAGGATAGTGTAGATCCCTAGGAAGACGGAAATCATGACCAATGAAAATAACGTCGATGCCGTGCCCAGGGCGAAAAGTGTGGGCCTAATACGCTGGGTCATCGATGCGTTGATGTCCAGGGGTAGGGTATTCTCGGCACCCGAAAGCAACGTTGTGCGGGCAAACTCGTCATAGGACAAAGTGAAGCCGAACAGACCGGCAGCAACAACACCAGGTGTGATCAGGGGCAACGTCACCTCGCGGAACACCGTCCATTCGTCAGCACCCATATCGCGGGCCGCCTCCTCCAGTCTAGAGTCGAAACGGTTAAAAACCGCCATCATCACCAGATAACCGAACGGTAGGGCCCAGACCACGTGCACCGCTAGGCCGGATGTGTACCAGGCTGGCGGCAGGCCCAATTGCCGCATTAGAATCGCCATGCCCAGGCTAAGCAGGACGCCTGGTACCATCAGGCCGGTCAGGATGGTGTAGAACAGGACATTTGAAAACATGAACGATTTGCGAAACGCCATGGCCAACATGGTAGCGAACAAGGCCGTGATAACCATGACCATGAGGGCCAAAATGATCGAGCGACCCATGGCGCCTTGCATGTCGCCTACCACGGATGGTTCCAGTAGTTTGTTCCACCAATAGAGACTAAACCCACGCATTGGAAACGAGGTTCCACCGCGGCGCCCCTGAAAGGACAGGACAAACATGGCAAACATGGGGCCATAGATAAACAGCAGAAAGATCACGTAATAAATACTAAAACCAAACTTCACCCGCAATTTTCGCCAACGTTCCGGCGTCCGGCGCACCACCCTAAAGCTCCTTCCTAATATCAACAATGCGCAAAATAACTACGATGCCGATAACCATGGACAACATCAGCATCAACGCGTTTACGGCAGCAAAAGGATAATTCGCGATGCCATAGTAGTTGAGAATAACGGTACCAGCGGTCGAAGTCTTGCCGCCGTATACAACAACGGCGGTGGCGAATTCACCCATGATCATGACGAATATGAAAATCATCCCAATGGCCACGCCCGGTAGGGACATTGGGACAATGATTTCCCGAAAAATCTGAAATGGGGTCGCGCCCATATCAATGGCGGCTTCTAGAAAGCTTTTATCAATCTTGGCCAGTGAGAAGAAAATTGGCCCTATGCACAACACCACATAGATTTGTACCAAGGCCATGGTATAACCAAATTCCGAATAGAACAGAAAGCTGACCGGCTTATCCACGATACCGAGGCCGGTCAGGGCCTGGTTGATCAAGCCTCGCCGGCCCAACATAGGCAGCCAGGCTACTGCACGAATCAAATACGAGGTCCAGAACGGCACCATACACAGCAGAAACAAGGCCAGTTGCCATTTGAATGTCTGCACCTGCAAGGCGAGAAAATATGCGATGGGATAACCCACGATCAGACACAAGATCATGGTTACAAGGGTGTAATAGACCGTTGAACCAAGAGTGCGGATAAATACACTGGGAAATAAGAAACGATCTGAGTCAGCATCAAAAAAACCCTTGGTATAAAAATACTCCCCATAGAAATCCAAGGAAAAGGCCGGACGTAGCCCTTGTGGGGAATTTTCCCAAAAGCTGAAAATAATGATAGAGACCAAGGGAATAACCAGAAACAAGATCAGCCAAATAGTTGCCGGCGTGATCAGCCAGGCCGTTGGAAACCCCTCCTCAGTATGGGAAATTTTAGCCTGAACCAAAGCTTCCGCATGCCGGGGCTGGCTGCCAATCAACCCACCATGATGTATATCACCGACCTTGGACATAAGTGGTTGCGTCAGGCAATTCGCAGTCGAAAATGGGGGTCGTTACGGCAAATGCCGCAACGACCCCCTATTATTTCACTTCGATTCCCATTAAGGAATGGTTCTTATTAAGCGCTCAGAAATTCCGTCCAACGTTTCACCAGATAATCGTTCTCAGTCATGACAGAGTTCCACACTGCTATTTTTTTGAACCTTTGTTCATAAGAACCACCATCACGCACCTTTCCCTTTGGGACAAGTGGCGAGCCGAAGGGATCAGGTAGTTCACGAGCCGCCGGTTTACCTTCGTACCAGAAGTCCCATTCATCCGCAGACAAACTTTTCTTGGTGTTCGCTGGGGTCGACATGTAATAACCCTGACGGGCGACAAACGCACCGGCCCAACCATCAAGCCACCAATTGACATACTCATATGCCTGGTCCAGTTTCTTGCCGCTGGTCTTGGCTGAAATTGCTAGAGCACCGTGCCAACCGCGCATTCCTTCCTTGGGTGAAGCATAGATGCACGGCACCCCTTCAGCCTTCACAGCAGTCACCGCAGGTGACCACATGCTCTGCAGGACGACTTCACCACTTACCATCAGATTAACCGATTGGCCAAATGTCGACCAGAATGCCCGAAAGTGTCCTTCTTTTTTCTTTTTAATTAGAAAATCAATTAGGAAGTCGATTTCCTTACGGGTCATGTTGCCCTTATCGCCAAATTTCATTAAGCCCAGAGCTTCTACGCCCATAGCCGCATCCATGGCACCGATCTGGGGAATGTTGAGGAGCGCAACCTTGCCCTTGAAATCGGAGCTGTACAGCTCGGCCCAACTATCGATGGGACGGCCGGTATCATCCGGGTTGTAACCGAGGGAATCAGCATTATGGATAAACGGCACGGCGGAAATATAACGAGATGGCCCTTTAGCTCTTTCGCCGTTCTCATCCACCCACATCTGGCGGACCGGCGCATCACCTTGGCCAACCTGTGAGCCCGGGGTCAACTTGCCGGTTTTAGACAGATTAGAAACCTTATCCCAGTCCTTTATGCGTTTAGTATCAATGGGCTGAAAGACCTTTGAGGGGATCATAAAATCGAACATGTCAAAGTAGCATTCAGAGACATCGAACTGATCATTCTGCTGCAGAGATTTAGCAAACAAAGCGCCGTAGTCAATTGCTTGGCCGCGGATCTTGAAGCCCACGTCCTTGGCGGCCTTGGATTGAATCTCGTTGATGATACTTACGCCCAGCCCGATGGTCCGGATCGGATCAGCAGCCTGTACAATGTTGGGGAAGCCTGTAATCGTGCCCGCAGCTGCAACGCTGGCGGCCGTCCCCATGAATTTCCGGCGACTCAGATTTGCCGCTCTGCCCGCATTCTTATCTCTTTGCATGCTCATTACTTACCTCCCATATTTGCAATTTCGTCTCGCGCCAATCTTCGCACGAAATCTGGGGTAAAATCCACGCCTGATCTGCCTAGCACTACACCAAATTGATGATACATTAGGTCTTTAAATCGCCAAACGTAAAGTAGCTAATTTTTGTCACTACTCTTAGAGGTTGGAGAATAATGCAGTGACGGTCCTAATCAAGAATGGCCGCATCGTGACGGCGACAGACGATTATCACGCCGACATTTTTATTGGCGACGAAACCGTATCATTGATCGGTCGGAATCTTGAGATCGATGCGGACCACGTTATCGACGCCGCCCGCAAATTGGTGATACCGGGAGGCATTGACCCCCACACCCACCTTGAAATGCCATTCGGTGGTACCACCACCTCTGACACATTCGAAACCGGTACGCGGGCAGCAGCCTACGGCGGTACCACCACCATCGTGGACTTCGCCATTCAGACCAAGGGCACCTCAACACTCGATGCCTTAGATGCTTGGAAAGAAAAGGCAGCTGGACGTACTGCCATCGATTATGGTTTTCACATGGTCATCACTGACATGCCCGAGGACCGGCTGCAAGAAATGCGGCGCCTGTCTGACGAGGGCGTGACCTCGTACAAAATGTTCATGGCCTATCCTGGCGTCATGCTATCCGACGACGGCACCATCTTTCGCGCCATGCGCAAGGCAGGTGAAGACGGCACCCTGGTCTGCATGCATGCGGAAAACGGCATTGTCATCGATGAATTGGTAAAGATCGCACTATCGGAAGGCAATATTGGTCCTAAATACCACGCCCTTACCCGCCCGACCCGTCTGGAGGCGGAAGGCGCGCACCGGGCTCTGGCTATTGCCGAGGTGGCACAAGCTCCGGTCTATCTGGTGCATTTAAGTTGTTTCGATGCCCTGGAACAGTTGCGCATGGCCCAAGCTAGAGGCGTCATGGCTCATGCGGAAACCTGTCCGCAGTATCTTTTGCTAGACATGGATTGTTACGACGAACCCGGCTTCGACGGCGCTAAATACGTGCTGACCCCGCCCTTACGGGAAAAATGGAACCAGGAAGAACTATGGAGCGGGCTACGTAATTCTTGCCTGGATGTGATTTCAACCGATCATTGCCCTTTCTGTATGAAGGATCAAAAGGAACTGGGCCGGGACGATTTCAGCCAAATTCCCAACGGCGGTCCCGGGGTGGAAAACCGTATGAGCCTGATATTTCAACGGGGCGTCAACCACGGAAATATTTCGCTAAACCGGTTCGTCGAATTGACTTCCACGTCACCGGCTAAGATCTTCGGCCTATTTCCAAAAAAAGGTACCATTGCTGTAGGGAGTGACGCTGATATCGTAATATTCGACCCCGAGCGGGAAGAGGTCATTTCGTTGCATAATCCCCACACTCATCATATGAACATCGACTACAACGCCTATGAAGGGATGAAAGTGCGCGGCTTTACCGAGACTGTGCTCTCGCGGGGCCGAGTGATCATCAATAGGGGCGAATATCTGGGGCGGCCTGGTGACGGGTCTTTTATCAAACGCGGGCCTTATGGCGGTCTGCACGCCAACAGCAAGGGGGCCGCCGCCCGCATTGCCCTCTCCACCTCCTCCCGTCTCGGCGCGCCCGGGGCACACCGTTAACAGCCGAGAAACGTCAATATCCATTCGCGCACATCGGCCTCGTTGGTTGGTCGAGACAGATCTGCAAGAGCCGCTTCTACAGTTTCTTCTCCAATACGTTGCCGGCGGCTGTCGTAGAGGTTTTTCGCAAATTCCCTGGTCATTTCCGGATGGTTTTGAATTGTCAAGACATTCTGCCCAATCGTCATAGCGCCGATGGGGCAAAATTCACTCCCGCCCAGAACGCGCGCCTGGCTGGGCGGGGTGATCACCTGGTCCTGGTGCGAAGCCAATAGTTCCAGATAGGAAATGGGTGAGCCGTCTTCCGATAGTTCATGACGGTGGACACCGATGCCCCAGCCTAGCGCTCTTCCTACCCTTCCGCCAAAGGCCTGAGCGATCAGTTGGTGGCCGAAGCAGATGCCCGCCAGTGGCCTTGATTCAGCTGCACTGCGGGCGAAATCCTCTAGATCACCAATCCATTCGTCACCGTCATAGACACTGGCCGCGCTGCCCGTGATCAACCAGCCGTCACACTCGTCACCCCTCCTCGGAAACTTGCCCCCATAGCAGCGATAAGATTTCAACACGGGACCGCTGCCATCTGGCGATAAAAATCGCCGGAAGGCTTCCGTGTAGCTTGGGGTGTGAGCTTGCAATGGGGTCGCTACAGCACCACATTCCAAAATGCCGATGGTCAAGTGCGATCCAGCCATCAAATAGCGTCAATCAATTTGCCCTTGTCGTCACGAACTTCGGGCCCGTTCACACGGGCCCGGCCCTCGAATGCACATCTTTGTCATTGCCCGCTTCCCACAGGGCGGTGTTCAATTCCTCCAAAAGGGGGATGGAGAGGGCATTGCGTTTGCCCGGGCGATTCAAGGTGATGCGAGCACGGCCGTCTACGGCCTCGTAGATGAGGTATTCAAACTTTTCCATAAAATTAGGCTCTAAATGTTAGGCTTGGCCCCGGCGATGCACGGGACGCATCACCTTCAACAACCAAAAAATAACGCAAAAAATACCGGTCAGAATGACGAGAGCTACCACCGCTGCCAGCCGCGAGCCAAAGGGACCGTCCAGAGTGTAACCTGGTTCTAGCAGATACACACACAAGATCTGCACTGACTGCAGAGCCGCTCCGGCACTGAACAGGATGGCAATGAAGGTGGAGCCACGCAGGGACGCAAGTACCATACCCTCGGCGCTACGTTGTTCCACGATGTGATTTCGGTAGGCACACCAGTGATAACCGCAGAATCCGGCAATACCCACAATCACCACCGCCCACAGGGTGGCATTTTCATAACTCAAGCCGTTGATGATCAGATTAAACAGATCTTCGAATGGCTGATAGAAATACAGAAAAATCAGGACGACGATGTAGATTATGAACCCCACCAAGGTCCAAAACCACTGCCAACCACTCATCTGCCACCTCTTTTACGCCTAGATTGCAGGCTATTTTAAACGCCCCAGCGCGGTCGCGATAGTCCTACATTTCGGTTTTCACAACCACTGAGATGGCTTTGCCGAATATTACCATTTCCGGACTCGTGCGGCGATATGTTTCCAAGGTCGCAAGAATGTCCTCTCGAAAATGCGGCGCCGGCATTTTGGGCGAACTCAAAGCCGGCAATTGCGCAAAGACCG
>CAZDQC010000002.1:2284-56109 GCA_964507245.1 uncultured Rhodospirillaceae bacterium | reverse complement strand
AACCCAACAACAACTGCCGCAGCAGACCTGCGAACATCAAGTTGACCGGCGCGACCCGAACAAAATTAGCACAGATATCGCCAATCGCCTGAACATCCACTTTGTCCAGATGTGGTAAGACAGGTCTATCCAGTGGTAATTTTGGAAGAGTCAAATCGGCCGCAATTTCCCAGCCTGCCCTCTGCGCTGCACCTGAAGAAAACGCGGGTCCGATAGCGGACCAAGTCCATTCCAGCCAGCCAAACTTGGTCGCAAGATTGCGCTGTAGAGAGGAAACATAAGGCGCCGCCCACAGGCGGCGAATTTCGCTATAGATATATGCGATCTCTCCTGTGGCTTCGTCTTCGGAAAGTTCCGCCAGCATTCGCACCTCTACCGAAAATCGGCCCCGGTCGTCGTGAACTCGTGGCTATGCGGATATCGCTCCGCTGGAAATCGTCGTCCGTTGCATCAGGCGTTTATGACGTGACGTATCGTATTCTGATGCCCGATGCAGAGCAGCTTGATTGTCCCAAATCACAACATCGCCTTCACGCCACTGGTGACGAAAGGAATTCTCAGGCCGTGTCGCGCGCATCAGCAGATCATCGAGCAAAGCTCGGCTTTCATTCTCCGGCCAGCCAACAATAACTTTTGCGTGGGCGCCAATCATCACTGATTTTTTTCCATTAGCCTTGTTAGTTCGCACTAAATAGTGTTGCGCAGGTTTCATGCCGGCCGATTCATCCGCCGAAAATTTGAATCCAACCAGCCCGCGGGAATAGGCAAAATCATGCTCAACGAGCAATTCCTCAATTTCCTGCTTCTTGGTATCACTAAGTGATCTATATGCAGCCCGGGTAGAGGCAAACTCCGTCGCCCCACCTTCAGGCGGGACAGTGCGGGCAGTTAGAATTGAACATAGTGAAGGAATAGCCTTGAACGTACTATCGGCATGCCACAGCATATTTGCTTTCTGGTAGAACATGCGTCGGTCGTTTTCTGGAATGACCTCACCGGTTTCAATGTCCAAATTTGACTGGCGAGCAAACGGCGTTCCAGCCCCCGGATTTACACCTCGGGTGCCTTCTAGAGGACCAAACCGTTTACTGAACGCTATCTGCTGTTCGTCGGTAATCGGCTGCTCAGAAATAATTATAACCAAGTATTCATCCAGCGCGGCGCGGATTGCCACAAAATCGTCATTCGACAAAGCCCGGCGAAGATCGACGCCCGTAATCCGGGCACCAAATACCGGAGTGACGGGCGTAATGGAGATCCCCATTGTTACTACCTTAGTTTACCAGGGGCGGCCTGAGCAGGTGCCATTCTGTAGCCTGTTCGTAGGCGTGGGCTACTTGCAGCAATACCGGCTCTTCAAACCAGCCGGCCATCAATTGTAGGCCGATGGGTAAACCGTCTTCGGTAACGCCGCACGGTATAGAAATTGCGGGTTGGCCAGTGAAACAGGCCAGGCGCGTGAGGTGGCCCAGGACACGCCAACCGGTGACCTCCTTGCCATTAACCATCATTGTGCCCGTTTCGATGGGAACAGGCGGGATCACCGTTGTAGGCATGACTAGAATAGGCGTTTGCTCCAGCACTCCAGCCATCTCCCGCTGCGCCATAGCCTGACACTGTCGGGCTCGGATGAAGTCGGTTGAGGTCAGGCCTTCGCCCAGACGGAGGCGTTCGTTCACATCTGGTGACAGATCATCTCCTCGTTCACGCAGATGCACTTCATGTACGGACAGGGCTTCGGCCATGGCCATGGTGTTCCAGCCCTGAACCGCCTCTCGGTTAAAGGGAAGAACCGCCTCCTCGACGGATGCGCCTAAATCATCCAGGACCTTAATAGCAGCGTTTACTGCCGATTCAATCTCCGGATGCAAGCGGTCAAAATAAAAATCCTGCGGCACGCCGATCCGCAGACCAGCTAGTGGCTGGTCCATTTCGGATGTGTAATCTCGCACCCTCGCGTGTGCAGTAGACGGGTCCGCCTCGTCTGTGCCGGCAATAGCTTGTAAAACTAGGGCCGCATCGCGAACCGTACGGGCCAGTGGTCCGCCATGATCCAAACTCTCACACAACGGATAGATTCCGGCACGAGACGCGAGACCGTAGGTCTGTTTGAGACCGACGACGCCGCACAAGGCGGCAGGTATTCTAATAGATCCGCCTGTATCACTGCCCAGGGTCGCCATGGCCAGCGCAGCAGAGGTGGCGCAACCGGAGCCGGACGATGAGCCGCCTGATACTTTAGCCGTATCCCACGGGTTGAGGGCGGTGCCAACAATTGGGTTTATCCCTGTAGGGCCAAAAGCAAATTCATGCAGATTCAACAGGCCTAACATGATAGCGCCGGCATTGCGCAATCGAGCCACCGACGTGGCATCAGTATTGGCGATGCCCTCCGCAAGGATTTTAGACCCGCACGTGCGCTCCATACCGGCCACCTGGAAAAGATCTTTCACCGCAAGAGGAATGCCGTGCAAAGGTCCTCGATAGTTGCCCGCAGCAATCTCCTCTTCTGCCGTCTTGGCGGCAGCAAGGGCAGCGTCTGGGTACAATGAAACATAAGCGTTCAGGGTTGGGTTCACGGCATCAATGCGTGCTAGTTGGCTTTCCATTAGTTCAACTGGCGAAACCTGACGCCGTTCTATCAAAGGTGCCAAAGTGGCTATATCCATTAATGCGAGTTCAGAATTGCTCATGCCACCGCCTCCGGTACTGCAACAATCAACAGAATGCCATATACCGCCACATAGAGTGTATCCTTGATAGCGCCCAGGCCATGCTTATTTTCACCGCCCTGCAACAGGATCACGATGATTTCCAGCACAAAAGCAATAATGGCCAAAAAGAAGAACGGCCAGATGGTGCTCCACCACGACAGCTCAGGCGCCATGGTCATGCCTTGTACCGTGCGCCAGATCAACAATAGGATGGGCAAGGCTATCAGATAGACATGGGCCATAAGGAAGCGAAATCGCGTCAGGGTTCGGTCCAATATCCAGAAAATCACGAAAAACAGAGCGATATAAAGGACATCCCAGAACATGGAGGCGTATTTCTCACCACCGCCATATTGTCGCAAATTCAGGAAACCAAGGATCAAAAGGAATGTGACCGCGTCACACAACAACCATTCCCGGAAATTCTCTGCCCCGCCTTTGACGTTCCAGCCACGTGCCGCCTTGTCAAACAGCAGCACCAGCGCCACCGCCAGGGCGGCAGGATAAATTAGTTGCAAGACGACAAAATGCTGATCCGCTGCAGACAAATAAAACCAGTTCAAGAGCAGGAAGGCCACGAGTAGCGCGAACAGTCCCAACAGGCGCACGCCTATAGACGTCGGTTGGGTCTCTGCCTCAGCCGTCTCGCCTGCCCCGAGTTCGATGCCAGCAACGTGTTGCGGAGGTGTCTGTTCGCCCTGATGCACCGTCTGTACAATCAGATAGATTATAAACGCCATCAGCCCAACGCCGGCAACAATCAACATAATAACAAAAAAGGCAATAGCCCGGCCGTCTGCCCGCCAATCTGCTGCCTGACCCAACAGCCCTTCTGTGGAAAACTGCCATACGCCTAGAATAATCGCTACAAGTAGCAAAATAGCAGCTAGCAGATATTGATACCAACGGCCAGCGACACCGCCAACCGTGCCGCCGGCCGACCCGTCCCGCGACAGGGACACGGCCCGCCCAATAAGAAAAATTAGAAACGCCAAGACACCGACAACGGCGATAGCCGCCATGACTTCGATAAATATGACCGAACGACTGTCCACTCTACGACTTGCGCTCCCTCATCAAATTTTACGCTTCGTTCCGTCCGCGTATGGTTTCAAGATAGTCCATCACCTCAGTCAGGTTCACCACATCCGCATAACGGCGACCCACGTCCAACAGATTGGATTCATGCGGCCCCTCTTCTACGTCACCAACGCAATCCTCGGGTACGGCCACCCGAAAGCCAAAGGAAAAGGCGTCAATAACCGAAGCGCGAATACAACCAGATGTGTTGCAGCCAGCGATAATCACCGTATCTACTCGCTCCTTGATGAAAAACTGAGTTATCGCAGTCTGGAAAAAGATAGACGGACCGGTTTTGCAAAATACCACGTCGTAGTCCGGGTCATAGATCCGAGGCTCTAACTCAGTGCAAGGATGGCCGTGATGAAATTCTTCCACGACAGTTGGAATTTTCCAGTAGGGTGCATCCCTGCCAGATGAATAGGCAGTATAACAGGTTGCCACGGGCACATTGGCGGCACGTGCAATGCTTAACAATTTGGCGGTGTTTTCCACCGCACGTTCCACTAGGGGCCGGCCACCCAAGGTATATTTGCCATCGGTGAATCCTGTTTGAAAATCCACGACGGCGATACCTGGCCGTTCACCGAACCCAATTTTGTAGGCCCCAAAACCTATGTCTTCGTATATGTCCTTCATGCCGATTGTTCCTTCAGCGTTACGTCAAACCGATCCTTGAAGGCCCCTGCCAATCGTTGGTACTGCACTCCTACCCGGATCACCGAAAAATCTCGAAAATCGATGATAGTCGAGGAACGCCCCTGATGGTTAGCATATTGCGATAAGCCGTAATCAAAGGCGATGTCGGCCGCTTCACGCACCACAGCATCGATATCCGCCAACCGATACTTGCTGCCTAAGAGTGATAGGTTAGCAGACGATCCGAACACCGGCATATTCCGTTCCAACGCTTGGCGGGCGATTTCGTCATGCATCTGCCCGGCGTTCAATAACATGTCCAACGTACCAGCTTTGGATGAAGATTGCAGGACAAAGGGATCGACCTTGGCTAAGAAGGGATGATCTTCACGAAACGGTGCGACTACGGAAAATGGAAGGCCGACCGCCTCCACCATCTGCTGAACCATTACATGGCGGTCCGTATCCATTATGTGCAGAGCGGCGGACATGTTAATATTTCCAAACATGCCACTGGGTTTCTCATAAGAGCGGCTTTTGGCATCGAAGATACGGCGGATCCCCTGGGGTGTGGCGGCCAGGATGGCGTAGGCGACATCCAACGGGGCAATTGCTACGCCACCGCTGCCTAAGGTATTGAACAATTTCGTGACATCGTCCCGCAGATAGTTAGGTGGCACAGGATCGTGGGTGCGCCGCTCAACATGAGACAGCGGCTCAAGCGGCGTTTCCAACTCAATTGTGTTACTTAGTACCATACAGCCGGTCGCCCGCGTCACCCAGTCCGGGCAAAATATAGCCGATATCGCTCAGCTGGCGATCGATGGCCGCCGTCAAAATGGGCACGTCCGGATGGGCAGTGGAAAACGTCTCGATCCCTTCTGGTGCTGAGACGAGAGAGACGAATTTCATTTTCTGGGCCCCAGCCTCCTTGAGGCGGGTCACAGCAGCGGTTGCCGAATTACCGGTGGCCAGCATGGGGTCGACCACTATGACTTGCCGTTCGCCGATGGAATGGGGCAGTTTCAGATAATATTCCACCGCCTCAAGGGTATCATGGTCACGGTACATGCCGATATGCCCCACCCGAGCCGAGGGGATTAGATCCAGCATGCCCTCCAATAAGCCGTTTCCAGCCCTCAGGATCGACACCAGACACAATTTCATGCCGTCCAGCACCGGCGCTTCCATAACCTCTAGCGGCGTCTCAATCCGAACGGTCTTCACGGGCAAATCGCGCGTCGCTTCAAATGCTAGTAGGAGAGCAATTTCTCCAAGCAACTGTCGGAATTCAGCAGTTGAAGTTTCAGTCCGGCGCAACAAAGTCACCTTGTGCTGGATCAGCGGATGATCCGCCACTGTCACGTTCAGTGCCGCCATAGCAACGTCCCCTCTTTTGTTATGGGCGCAGTTTAGCCGTAGACCGCCAAGCCTCCTAACCCCAATCAGTCCATTTAGATTCGAAATCCCAAATATTTTGATTTGATGAAAGTACTGATGTTCAAGACCAGTGAAATCGCGTTCAATTGGGTATATTTAGAGTGCCAGGAGATAGGGTAAAACTGCCCGCTTCGGCCACGACGGCACGACTAAAATGGTCGCGTTCGATAAAAGCCAGTTCGAACAGGTCAACCATTAGGCTCAAACGTCCTAGCCTCGGCCCACGAAGGGCATTTGCGTCGCCATGACCGTTAGCGTTTGTATATTAGCATCCAAGGGTAAGCTGGCCATGTAGACGATTGCCTTCGATACATTATCTACGTCCATGACGGGCTCCGGCTTAATGGAACCGTCCGCCTGAGGCACGCCATCGACCATGCGTCCGGTCATGGGCGTCAGGGCATTGCCGATATCAATCTGGCCACAAGCGATATTGTATTTCCGGCCATCCAGGGAGGTGGATTTAGTCAAGCCGGTCACCGCGTGCTTGGTTGAGGTATAGGGCGAAGAGTTTGGCCGTGGCGTGTGGGCCGATATAGAGCCGTTGTTGATGATACGGCCACCCATTGGATCCTGAGCCTTCATTACCCGGAATGCCTCTTGCGTGCACAGGAACACGCCCGTCAGGTTGACGTTCACTACCATTGACCATTGTTCGAACGTTAGATCCTCGAGGTTCACTGGCGGCGCACCGGCCCCAGCGTTGTTGAACAACAGATCCAGCCGGCTGAATGCCTTTGTCGTCGCGCCAAACAGTGCGGCACAGTCATCGGGATCAGTAACATCCGTGACGACGGCAATTGCCCGTCTAGCATCTACGCCAGCCTCAGCTATAGTTTCCTCCAAAGCACCCTCCCGCCGACCGGCCAGAACCACCGAATAACCTTCCGAAAGCAACGCAACAGCTGCACCGCGGCCAACGCCTGATCCCGCACCCGTCACAATGGCTACCTTGCCTTCTCCACTCATGTCGCCGTTCCCTATTCTGATTGGACGTTCGTCCTCAAGGTAATGCTATTCAACGCCGTAATCGACCCAGAAATGATCCGGTTTTGCATCAGGAGCCAATAATCGCGTCAGATGTTGCCGCTGGCATTCATGATCAAGACCAAACACTCGACAAATTGCTCCGTAGGTCGATCCAGATAGACTACACCCTGGACAATTTCCAATCTGCTGCCTCGCCGGCGCATAAAATTCTGGGGAGAATTGAGTTTGATGGTTTCCAGGTTATAGGTCAAATCGGACGTGGCTAATACGGCTTGATATCCGAATTATGACCTTCCGCATCCACTACGCCGACAGCGCGCTGATAGGCAGTTATCTAAATCGCGCGGTTGCGAATTTGTCCTCGTTCCATGGCTTGGGATAGCGGCATATGTGGCCTCCAGTGTTGGTGAGATTATTGACCTGCGATTACCCCGACCGACAATGGATGGCAAGCATGGCGGAGCCTGCTAGACTCACGGCACCATTTGGTTGGGGAAGTGACGAGTATGAAGTCGGACAGCTACCGCGGTTGGGTCATGGTGTTTGTAGGGTTCACCTTGTCTGCTATGAGTTTTGGCGGTCTGGCCTCCGTTGGTGTTTTCCTGAAGCCGTTAATCGCGGAGTTTGGCTGGTCACGGGGCGCGACGGCCGCCGGATACACCATCGCCGCATTTTCCGCGGCAGCATTTGGAATTCCCTTGGGTTATTTTGCCGACCGCAAACCGACCCGGCGATTTATGTTTATGGGCGCAACGGCCTTAGCTACTGGTCTGTTACTGCTCAGCCAAATCTCGGCGATCTGGCAATTTTACTTGGCCTATTTTCTTTTCGGCGCCTTCGGCCATGCCGCCATTGCCTGCACGGTTTGGGCTAATATTGGGCAGTGGTTTACCCACAATAAGGGCCTGGCCCTGGGTGTCGGTCTGGCCGGCAGCGCCTTCGGTCAAGCGGCTGTACCTTTTTGCGCTAGCTTGCTGATCTCAGCATTTGATTGGCAAACCGCCTATCTGATCCTGGGTTTGGTATATTTACTGTTGGGTATGGCCGTCGCAACGCTGACCCGGGATCCACCAATGAAGCGGGCGCGCATTGCCGCTATCAAAGACGGTGCGGATGCTGGCGGGGCCTGGGCCCTTGGATCAGCTAAGAGCACAGTGATCTGGCTCTCCGTCGCTACGATTTTTTGTTGTTCCTGTATGTCCGTAGCTACCGTGCACGTTGTCCCGGCCCTGTCCGATACTGGCTTCACGCCAGAAATAGCTGCATCCGTACTGACTACAATCATGGTAGCGGGTGCCATGGGTCGGCTCTGTTCCGGTAAACTGTGCGACATGATAGGACCGCTACAAACGTATGCATGCATGTCCCTGGGGCAGACTTGCCTAGTGGCCTGGTTCCCTCACATGCAATCCTTAGCCGCTATTTATATTCTCGCGGCGGTGTTCGGATTTTTCTTTTCCGGGGTCATGTCGTCCATGATTATTTGCGTCAACTTCATGGTTCCAGAGAAGGTCGCCGCCCGTTGCTGGGCCATCGTTAACCTGTTCGCCTGGATCGGCATGGGTCTGGGCAGCTATATGGGCGGGGCATTGTTCGATATCAGTGGCGACTATACATGGTCCTTCGCTTTTGCCACGTTCATGGGTTGCGGCAATCTGATTGTGATACTTTCCTATCGCCTGAGTGGGAGCCCACTAAGACCGATTACGGCAAAATAAAAAGAGATGGAGGAAACGCATGGCGAAAATTTTCGCTCCTAATGATGACCAACTGGACGGTAAGGTTGCTATTGTCTCAGGCGCGGGCGCAGCGGAAGGGGGTATCGGCAACGGCCGCGCCGCTGCCGTCCTTTTGGCCAAGGCCGGCGCCAGGATCTTGTGCGTGGATCGAGATCTGGGGCGGGCAACTGAAACTGTCAAAATGATCGAGGCAGAAGGCGGTGAGGCCTTTGCACACCAAGCAGAAACCACCAGAGAAGCTGACTGCGAGGCTATGGTTGACAAGGCCATGGAGGCCTATGGCCGCGTAGATGTTCTGGATAACAATGTGGGTATTGGCAGCCAGGGATCGGTGGTGGAGGAGACCATGGAGAACTGGGACCGAGTCATGCGCATCAACGTACAATCCATGTTCCTGGCCGCGAAGTATGCCATTCCCGCTATGATAGATGGTGGCGACGGCGGTGCCATAGTCAATGTCTCCTCCATCTCTGCCCTACGACCACGGGGGCTGACCGCCTATTCCGCCTCGAAGGGCGCGGTAATTGCCTTGACCCGGGCCATGGCCATGGACCACGCCGCCGATGGAGTGCGAGCCAATTGCATCGCACCTGGTCCCGTCTACACGCCCATGGTCTACAGCCGGGGCATGTCGGAAACAGCCCGCGAAGGCCGGCGCAAGGCCTCGCCACTGGGCATTGAGGGCAGCGGCTGGGATATAGGTAACGCGGTGGTCTTTCTATGTTCCGCCCGGGCACGATATATCACCGGCCAGACCTTGGTCGTGGATGGCGGCATTACCATCTCCGGCCCAGCCCGCGACCCCAACGCCTGAGAACTGGAGGCATCCCATGGCGCGTATTTCCTATCTCGACTTGGACGATCTTGAGGATGAAGACAAAGACCTCTTAAAACGGAACATAAATTTGCACCGCGCCCTGGTGCACAGTCCCGGCGGCGCTCGCAACTTCGGCAATATAGGACAATATATTCGATTTGGTTCAAAACTGGACCCACGTCTGCGCGAACTGGCCATCCTGCAAGTTGGCTACCTGGCTCGCAGTGAGTACGAATACAGCCATCACATAAAGATCGGCCGAGATTTCGGGGTTACCGATGATGACATCCACGCCATGATCACCGAGACCAAAGGCCGCAACAGCGGATTACCGCAACTGGATCGAGCGGTGCTGCGGGCGGCACGGGAAATGACGGAGGAGGGCAAGATCTCAGAAGCTACCTTCGCCAAATTGAAAACGCATCTAAACGAGGAGCTGCTGGTCGACCTGACCATCGTCATCGCCTTCTATAACGCCGTTGTTCGCCTGCTGGGCAGCCTGGAAATTGACGTAGAGGACTGTTACACCTCCTATCTAGAGGAATTTCCCCTGCCTTGAGTTGGCTTGTGACAATTCATCCGAGAGTATTAGCCTCATCAAAAAATACCGTCACGAAACCTGGATCCATGACATGAACAATTTGTCTTCTCCATCGCACCGCCCTACTCGGGAAGAACACGCCACCTCCATGATGGCATATCGTGCAGAAGGGGAGCGCCTCGCGAAAGAGGTAGGCAATCGCGGGCCTCTAAAGTTTTGCCAGGACGGTAACATCCATCCCGATATTCTCACGGCATATTGGGAAAAAGGATTTTATGTCATCGAGGATGTGATCAAACCCGACGAGTTAACGGAGTTGCGGATCGATGCCAACAATATGATCGCTCGTGCACCGATCAATCGTGAAGCGAAGGTGGATGCCGAAGGTCGCCCCGCCATGGGGCTAGATCAGACGTACATGCCGTATACTTTCATCAAGCCACTATCCGACCCCTGGGGCGGTACGGATCTTCTCGGCGGTCGGCACCCCAGCCAGATGACTCAACCTAAGGCAGCCGATGATGCACCGGCAGATGTACTCTACCTCATGCGTAATATGTGCCAGAACATGCCATCTGGGCTGCGGCTATACGGCCATCCACAACTGTTGGCTATTGCCGCTGCCATTAACGGTGACGATTTCGTACCATTCAACGACGCGATTTTCGTCAAGCAGCCTGGCCTAGGTGGTTCCGTAGCCTGGCACCAGGACGGCGTAACCCACTGGGATAATCCCCGTTGGGAAGAGGGCATCCACGGATTTAATTTTCAAATCCAGCTGTATCCTAGCACGTCCGGCAATTGTCTGTGGGTTGTCCCCGGCACCCACAAACTGGGCCGCATTGATATCAAGCATCGGGTTAAGGACAATGACGGTAGCGATATGCTGCCTGGAGCCATACCCCTGACTTGTGCAGCCGGCGACGTAACTATTGTCAACCGCCAGTGCCTACACGGGTCCTTTGCCAACACCACAGCGGATCTGCGGATTTCCTTGACCTTTGGATTTCACCGTCGGTCGTCAGTACTGGGCCAAACGGGTGCACTAAGTGTGAACGCGGATGATCTCTATGACGAGAAACGGGTATTTGAGCGGTCCGCCGTAATTGCCGTTGCCATCAACGCCCGTACGGCGCATCACCCAGATGAAACCCCGTTTCACTATCAACCCTTCACTGGACTTGAGGACAAATTTCAGTTGACCGATGAAATCTTTGACCGGGTCATCCGCGACTACAACTTGAAGGACCTAGCAATTTAGGAAGGCTATTGCTGCAATTTAGGTCCGCCGCGGAAAATACCGAACAGACAACCCATGGCCTTCTTCCAAATAGCAGCTTGGACGCCGTTATTGGCCAAGTAAACCAGGATGTCCCGTTAACACAATTTAAGTCAAGCGTGGGCAGCAAATTCCGTCTTCAGATCGCCGGCAATGCGAGCGTGGTACATCACTCGTGGCTCCATCATGTCCCACGGATAACCTCGGTGCATCAAGCAGCGGTTGTCCCAGACAACCAAATCGCCTGGATGCCAGCTATGTTGATAAACGCGCGGTTCCTGACAAGCGAAATCTACCAGATCCCGCAACAATTCTTCTGACTCTTCTTCGCTCAGTCCCGGTATGCCATAGGCGTGGCGCCCTATAGTCATAGCCGTGACGCCCGTTTCCGGGTGCACTTTGACCAAGGGCCGCAGAGGTGGATCTTGGCCATGAAGGCCATAACCAAAATATTCACTATCTTCCTTATCCTTCATTTTGCCAAACTTCTTTTGGCTGTAATAGAGGGAATGATAAGCAGACAGATCGGCTATTTTCTCCTTCATAGCCATGTCGAGATCACGGTAGCCAGCGCGCATGTCAGCCCAGCCGGTCTCTCCTCCCTTTGACGGCACCACGTGTGCAGTGAAGACAGCGCCTTTGGCCTGCACCGGCATATATGTGCTGTCAGTGTGCCAGCCCATGTTGCCCTTTAAAATCTTAACCATGTCGTCATTGTCGCTGGTACGGATGCTGCCGTCTTCCCTGACATTGGTCAATGCCGTCAGTTCAAACTCCAATTCTCCGAAGCGTTTAGCAAAGGCAACTTGCTCATCATTGGATAGATGTTGAGCCGGAAAAACCAACAACGCATATTCCAGCCACGTCTCGTAAAGTTCTGCAAACGCCTGTTCGTCCAGCTCCGCGAGTTTAAGGTCGGTAATCTTTGCACCAAATGTGGCGTCCAATGGCTCTACGTGAAATGGTTTTGAAGGCATCCACTCCTCCTTGAACATCTATTTGTTAGCCATAATCCTATATCAAGGTCCCACCAAAATCTATCAGACGAATAACGTTAGGCCAGGAGCGGCACAGGCGTCAGAACCGGTTTGCCATCGAAGTGGGCTCGTAAATTATCGTAAACAAGATCAGCCATGGCACGGCGTGTCTCACGCGTTGAACTGGCGATGTGTGGAGTCAGAACCAGATTTTCCATGCACATCAGTTCTGCTGGCACTTCCGGCTCACCGTCAAAGACATCCAGGGCGGCGCCTGCAATTATCCCAGTCTTTAGGGCAGTGATCAGGGCCTGCTGATCAACAATAGTGCCCCGAGCTGCGTTAATCAGATATCCATCCGGGCCCAGGGCTTCCAGAACATCAACATCAACTAGGCCGTGGGTTGCCGTGCCACCTTCGCAAGCAACCAACAGAATATCGCTTGCAAGCGCTAAATCCAAAGCTGTTGGATATGACCGATAGACCAGATCACCCATGGGCTTGATATCGTGATAGGAGATACTCAAGCCAAAGACTTCTGCCCTCCGGGCGACCGCCTTGCCAATCCGGCCTAGGCCCAGGATGCCCAGCCGCTTACCACGAACTGTAGTGCCAAGGTCCATCCGCCCGTCAAGCCATTGCCCGTTACGCAAAAAGCGCTCCGCCTCGCCGATGCGGCGCGGCACCATAAGGATGAAGGTCATGGCCAAATCAGCCACATCGCCTGTCAAAACTTCCGGCGTATGAGTGACAATCACGCCGCGGGTCTGGGCCGCCACCACGTCTGTAGCGTCGTAACCAACGCTAAAGGACGCAATGATTTCCAAATTTTTCAGGCGGTTGATCAGGTCAGCATTGGCCCCTTTCATGCCGCCTGCCACAATACCTCGAATTCGCGGACTCACATCGTCCACAAGATCGTCGGGATCTGCCGCGTTTAAGTAGTCATGAAGGAGGAATTCTTTTTCCAAGCGCTCGACCAAGAACGGCGGTAGAGCTGTCACCTGCAACAGCTCGATCACGTCGGAGCACTCCCCTGTAAACAAACGGGCAAAGACTTCTTGGACATGCTAGGAACCTTTCCAAATTCAAAAAATAGTCGCCACCGCTCAGTTTGACGGAAGGCACAAGGATCAACAAGTCCAGGAACCGGCCACCGCTGATTGACACCCAACATGAGCCAACTGAATTCCCATCAACGCGGTCTGCTAATGACTATTTTCGGTGTTTTAGTCCTGACGCCGGACGCCCTGATGTTGCGCCTTATTGAGGCTGATCTTTGGACAACCTTGTTCTGGCGCAGTTTGTTTATGACTGCCAGCTTATTCGCCATCAATGCCTGGATCGAACAGCGCAACCCACTGTATGCCCTACGTGATCTTTTCAAAGATGGTTTGTTCTGCGCCCTGCTGTTCACGGGTAGCAACATATGTTTTGTAATTTCTATCACCCACACAATGGTTGCCAATACCCTTGTTATTCTGGCCGCAATGCCTTTCATGGCGGCAATCATGGCGATCGTTCTGATGCGCCAAATTTTGCCGCTGCGAACTTGGTTGACCATTCTGCTGGCCATTGCAGGTATCGTTATGGTGTTTTGGGGCCGTATCGGCAGTGGCGGCTTTTTTGGCGACGCAATGGCGGTGCTGGTCGCACTATTCATGGCGGCGGCCCTTGTCGCGATCAATCAGAACCGCCGGATAAACTCCCTTGCAGCCATCGGGTTAGGGTCTTTTTTGGCAGGCGCATTTGCCTTTTTCATGGGGGCCGGACCAACCACACCCACCAGTACTGATTTTGCTATTCTTGCGCTGAATGGTGGTTTGATTTTACCCGTCGCGATGGGCTTAATCACCTATGGCCCGAAACTTATTTCGGCGGCCGAGGTCAGTCTGATTATGCTGCTGGAAACAGTATTGGGACCCTTGTGGGTGTGGTATGTACTGAGCGAACAACCACCAATGCAAACCTTGATCGGTGGCAGTCTGGTCCTTGGGGCGATAATGGTGAATGCCTGGCTTGGGTTTCATTCGGATCGGTAACAGCCTTTCCTGATGCCTCATTTCCCATTCCCATCATCGGAATAATAGCGGAACATCACAATTGTGCTTGCCACAACCGTGCAAAACCGCGCCGGCAGCAAAAATCTCCTCAACATTGAAATTAATTCAATCGGCTAATTTGCATCCTCCGCTGGAGCAATATTAGGAATACCTTCCATCAACGAAGCAGGCACCGTTTCAATTAACTCCCCAACACTAAACATACCGCCATCGGTGTGTTTGTATATTGCGCGGGCCTCTTCGCCAAAATAATAAGTATGAATTTTTGAGCGTTCAGCATGGAACAGCTGGCCGTTCACGTCTCGGCTTTCGTCGGTACATAGATAGGCGACCATTGGCGCGACAAATTCTGGGCCAGGCATGGCCATCCGGTTTTCGTATTGCGCTTGCGTCAGCAATCCCGCTTCTAAGCGCCGTTTCCAGCCTGCAATCACGGCATCGTTGACAGTCATACGTGTTGCCGCCAGTGGGCACATAGCATTGGCGGTAATTCCATAACGCCCTGCCTCCCGCGCGATGGTCCGGGTCAGACCGATGATTCCAGCCTTCGCGGCAGCATAGTTGCATTGCCCTACCGATCCCTTAAAAGCGTCGGAAGAAAAATTGACGATACGGCCATGGCGCTGGCCCCGCATCACTTTCACCGCGTGGGTGCACATGTTCCAGTGGCCTTTCAGGTGCACAAGAATCACCTGATCAAAATCCTCCTCGGTCATGTTCCAGATCATGCGCTCTCGGAGCATGCCGGCAACGTTGATAAGAAAATCGATCTTGCCAAAGTTATCGACGCATTGTGCCACCATGCGCCCGGCATTGTCGTACTCCGCGACGGAGTCAAAATTAGCGATAGCGTTACCCCCGGCCTCGGCGATAGCAGCGACTACTTCGTCAGCGGGCCGCTCGTCGGTTTCCTCTCCGCCTCTCCCTACGCCCGGGTCATTAACAATTACATTTGCGCCTTCCTTGGCTAACAACAAGGCAACTTCACGTCCGATACCCCGGCCGGCCCCAGTGACAATGCCAGCTCTACCTTGTAAATTCATGGCTAACCCTCCCAGTTCAATGTCTAAAACAAATATTGTGCACGGATCTTTACCGGAGTTCAAAGTGATTGGGCGGTGGGCTCAACTAGTTGCCATGGCAATCCAAGAGCCGAAAGTATCGTTATTCCGCTGCCTACGCGGAGGCTCTCTTGCCAGCCTGTGTCCTCTCCCGCTCCAATTTCCAGCGGTCGAAGAAAGCAGATGTACGGGCACCCAGCGCCAATAAGGACGGTGTGACGAATAGGGTCAGGACCGTAGCGAATGACAGACCGAAGGCCACCGCCGTCGACAGTTGCACCCACCATTGTGTCGATGGTGCACCGACCGAAATATTGCGGCCGACAAAGTCGATATTGGTTTGGAATACCATAGGCAACAAACCGAAAATGGTAGTCACTGTTGTTAGCAATACCGGACGTAGCCGTTGGGTACCTGTGCGGACCACGGCTTCCAACGGTTCCATGCCACCCTTGACTAACCGGGAATAGGTATCGATTAGAACGATATTATTGTTCACGACGACGCCGGCCAAGGCGATAACACCGATGCCTGTCATTACGATACCAAATGCCTGGTTGGTAATTATCAGCCCAGCCATCACACCGACCGTGGACATAATCACCGCCGTCAGGATTAAAAGGGCGTGGTAGAAACTGTTGAACTGCGTAATGAGTATGATCGCCATAACAAACAGGGCGACGCCAAACGCTTTAATCAGGAACTGTTGTGCTTCTTTTTGTTCGTGGTCCGGACCCTTGAAACGGACATCAACCCCCTGATCGAACGTCTGCATCGCCATCCAATTACGAATTTCCTTGACCTTGTCATCGGATAGCAAACCTTTGGCCACACTAGCCTGCACCATAATCACGCGCTGGCCGTCTGTGCGCCGCAGTAGGCCCGACCGTTGCTGCGGCGAGCGGGTCACAAAGTTGGAGATGGGCACTTGACCATGGCTAGTTTGCACCCGCAATTGGTCTAACTGTTGAAGATTGCGGTATTCCAAAGGAAACCGAATACGTATTTCCACCTCTTCATCCGCATCGTCAGGACGGTATTCGCCGACTTTGATGCCGTGGGTTACCAACTGCACTACTTTGCCTACCGTAAGGATATCGGCGTTGAACCGGGCCGCCTGGGAGCGGTCCACCTTTACCTGCCATTCAATCCCTGGCAGTGGTCGGCTGTCTTCTACGTCCAGCAGGCCGCTCATGGTTTCCAACTTAGCGCGGATTTTGGCAACCACGGGATTAATCCGCTCTGGGAAGCGGGAGCGGATTTCAATTTGAATGTCCTTGCCGGTGGGGGGGCCCACGGCAGGTTCACGTGGCTCCACCCAGACACCCGCAAGATGGGCAGTCCGTTCCCGTATTTCCGCCATGATCTCTGCTGAGGCGCGCCGTTTGTCCCATTCCGAAAATTCAATAAAAATGGTGCCAATCACGTCCTGGGCTTGGTCTTCGCCCTGGTACCGCCCACCGGTACGGGCATAGATTGTACGTATACCCTTGACCGGCAACAATTCATTCTCCACCTCACGGACCAGGGCATCCTTCTCTCGGCTCGACATGTTGCCTCGGGCATGGACGTGAATCAGACTCTGTTCGGGCTCCACGGCGGGAAAAAATTCAATGCCCTTGCCCACCTTTTGGTAAGTCATCTGAACACCCACTAATATGACAATGGCCAATAACAACACTAAGAGCGGTCGCCGGATCACGACTGAAAGCACCCGCGCATAGGCCCCCGTAAAACCAGGTAATTGGCGCACATCTCCGTCTTCCGCCGCCGCCAAAGCAGCCAAAATCTTTGGGCTGGCCGAGCCCGATTTGCCTATAAGGCCGCCCAGAGTTGGCACGAAAATTAAGGCCATCATCAATGATCCGGTAAGGGTGATGACCAGGGTAATAGGCAGGAACTTCATGAATTCACCAACCACACCGGGCCAGAATACCAAGGGCATGAAGGCAGCAAGCGTCGTCGCCGTGGAGGCTATAATGGGCCATGCCATGCGCTGTGCAGCAAGAATATAGGCTTCACGCCGCGGCAAACCCTCTGCCAATTTCCGGTCGGCGAATTCTGTCACGACAATCGCGCCATCCACCAACATGCCAACCGCCAGAATTAGGGCGAAGAGCACCACAATATTGACAGTCAAGCCCATGGAATTCAGCACAAGAATGGCCAGCAGGAACGATGACGGTATGGCCAGGCCTACCAGCCCCGCCGTATGCAAACCCAGGGCAGCGACAACGACGATCATCACCAAGAGGATGGCACTAAGAACGTTGTTCTGCAGATCTTCCAACATGCGTCGAATGTCTTTCGATTCGTCCTGAATGAAGTTGACCTGTACGCCGGCCGGCCAGTCCTTTGACCGGCTGTTTACAACACGGCGCACCTGGTCAATCGTCTCGATCACGTTCTCACCCAGGCGTTTCTTGATTTCCAGGGTCACACCATGCCGTGAGTTGATGCGGGCGAAGCTATCGGCATCTTTGAACGTGCGGCGCACGGTGGTCACGTCCCCCAGGATGATAACCCCATCGCCGAACACCTTAATTGGTAAATCCAAGATGTCCTTCGCTGTTTCAAATAAGCCCGGTACCTTCAAAGGGAACCGCCCCTTGCCCGTATCCATGGGCCCCGCACCGATCAGTTGATTATTACGGGTAACGGCGCTGACCAGTTCCTTGTGGCTAATGTTGTAACTCTCCAGCCGTAGAGGATCTACCAGCACCTCCAGCAATTCCTCGCGATCACCGGCAATATCTGCTTCCAGAACACCGGGCAGCATTTCCAATTCGTGCTGCAAATTGCGGGCAATCATTAGCAAAGTGCGTTCGGATACGTCACCTGCCAAAGTAATCACCAGCACTGGGAAAAGTCCCACGTTAACTTCGTGAGCCGTAGGCTCATCGGTTTCGTCCGGCAAGTCGGGTTTTACCAGGTCGATGGCCTCGCGCACGTCACGCAAGGCTATGTCCGAGTCGAATCCGGCATCGAATTCCAGCAGGACCGAAGCATGGCCGGTTTCCGCTCGGCTGCGCATTTCCTTGATACCTTCGATGGAGCGTAGTTCCTGCTCCATGGGCCGCACTAGCAGACGCTCAGCATCTTCAGGCGATATCCCTTCGTGACTCATTGAGACGTAGACTATGGGGATATTGATATCTGGCTTGGATTCTTTTGGGATGGTCAGGAATGAAAAAGCACCCGCAATCAGGACCAGAACAAGAACCGACAGAACAGTGCGGGAATTTTGAACCGCGACCGAAATAAGAGTGTTCATGACGCGGATAAATCGGCGGTCTTCGGCGCAGTTTTTGGCACCATCTTGGAATTGCCGTCGTTGTCTCCTCCGGCGGCGTTAGAGATGCGAACACGATCACCTTGGCGAACATATTCCTGACCTACAACGATGAGTTCCGCAATATTCGGCAAGCCCGAGACCCAAACGCCATCAGCGTCACTGTCGATTATTTTTACCGGATAAAATGCAACCTGATCGCCATTCTCGACGCAGCGAACGCCCACTGTTCCCTGATCGTCCAAGGTCAGGATCGCCGGAGTAATGAAATGGGCCAAGGACTGCTTGGTCGGGAAGTGCAATTCGGCAGTGGTGCCGTGACGCAGTTTCCGGTTCAAGTTCGCCACTAGCAATTCGACTCGGTAAGTACGCGTGGCCTCATCCGCTATGGCAGAAATATAATGAATACGCCCTTCCACCCTCTGGCCAGTCACTAGAGTTGCACTGCCTGGGCTATTCGGTTTCAGCCGATCGATATCAGTTTCGGCCACCTGGGCCACAATCAGATAAAATTCTTCGTCCACCAACCGTGCAATGCCGCTACCGGCCTCCACATAGGCTCCCTGCTCAACCTCGCGACTGTCAACAACAGCATCAAAGGGGGCTCGGATAATGGTTCGCGACAAGGCCACTTCCATCTGCTTAACCCCTGCCCTGGCAGAATCTAGTTTAGCCGCGGCAGCGGAAAACTGGGTTTCCGCACGGTAGCCCTTTTTTCGAAGCTTCTTGGCTGCTTCGTATTCAACCTCACGCTGGCGCACCAGAGCCTGAGCTTCGGCCATATGGGCTTTCCGGTCAGCTACGTCGATACGGAGTAGTTCATCGCCACGTTTGACACGGCTGCCCTTTTTTACCGAAATTTTTGTGATCCGGCCCTTGATTTCGGACATCACCATAACCTTGCGCTTGGCTTCCGTGTGGCCGCGCACGGTGATCTTACTCCAGTGTTTCCGCGCTTGGGAGGATTTGGTGCGCACTGCAGTCAGGGCCGCCTGGCCCTGTTTCACTATACGTTCGGCTACAGATGCTGTCTGTTCGGGCTTTGCTTGATCACCGGCCGTTTTATTTGCCACTCCGAATTTGCTGCCGAATTCTCCGCTCAGCACCCAGCCCGCTGCAACAATAGCAATAATCACCGCCATGAAGATGGAATTTTTCATTATGGATTTCCCATAGACCGGGTCAATCGGTAACCTCGACGCGATCGTTGTCGACCTGCGCCAGTAAAGCCTCACTTTCCACCAGGTATCTGTTTTCTTGCAAATAATTTGCAGCCGCTTCATTAAGGGTGCGCCCATAACCCGCTACAAATTGTTGGGCTGGCGTAGACCGCTCTTCTCGGCTCTCCAGCTGAGCGACAAATTTACGGTGTTCATCGATACGCCTATCGATCATTTCGCCTAACCGTCCCGCTGGTAAAATGTCTGAAAAAAGCATCGCCACCAAGAATTCTGAACGAACCCGATCGCGCCCCGGTATGTTATTCAATTTCGCCACCAGTTTCAGTCGCCCATCTACCGTCAAGTTGTAGACCTTTTTGTCTGGGCGGTTAGCCTGGGCCTCGGTCTCGCATTGTACGAGGCCTTCTTTTTGCAGCCGGCTTAACGCCGGGTAAATGGACCCGAACGATGCGTCGTAAAAATGGCTGAAGGTATTTTCTAGCCTTTTTTTGATTTCATAACCCGAAGCATTGCCCAGACTCAAAACGCCCAGGCACAACGTCCTCACATCCATCTACAAAAGTCTCCTCAATCTGCCATTAGATTTTGATATGCCAATACGATATATCTAAGTCAATAGTAATGGCTAGATAGCTTAATTATCTACCTAAGAAGCCCGAGAACGACCGCTTTTCACAATAAATGTTTCGTGATTAGTTAATCTCAATTGTAATTAACAAGAATAATTTAAACGCCATATTTTTTGGTGTTATTGGCCTAGTCTTATATACCCAGCGACACCGAAGTACCGCCATCTACGGGCAGGGCCGCGCCGGTAATGAACCCAGCGTCATCCGAGGCCAAGAATAAGGCGGCATGAGCCACATCCCAGCCTGTGCCCATCTTGCGGCCCAAAGGCACCTTAGAACCCCGGTCGGCCGCGATTTCCTCACGGCTTTTGCCCAGAACCCGAACCCGAGTGTCCACGGCCATGGGTGTATCCATCAAACCCGGCAGAATGACATTAGCCCGTATACCAAATTTGGCGTTTTGAATAGCCAACTGTTCCGTTAGCGCGATGACGGCCGATTTCGTAGTCTTGTAGGCCACCAGCGGATAGGCAGACCAAGCAGCGAGGGAGGAAATATTTGTTATCACGCCCTTGCCCTTTTCCCGCATGCTGGGCAAGACATGTTTGCAAGCCAGTACCATTCCACGCAAGTTGACAGCAACGCAATGATCGAACGCCTCGACAGTGATTTCCGTAATCTCAGCATCTCCGCCGGCCAAGGAAATGCCCACATTATTGTGCAAAATGTCGATGCCACCGTGCTGGCGCAAGCTTTTGTCGACCGCGACCTTTAACGACTCCTCAACTTTAACGTCGGCCTCGACTGCCATCGCCTGCCCACCTTCACCGTGAATCATGGCGACTGTTTCCTCAGCAGAGACCGCATCACGGTCTACAGCTATGACCATGGCGCCCTCTCGGGCAAACAATAGAGACGTGGCCCTTCCATTACCCATGGTCTCTCCTGGGCTTTGACCGGCGCCCACTACCAATGCCACTCGACCCTGTAAACGCATCGTCGCCTCCCATCAGTTATTAATCAGTTGTCCAGCACAACGTTATGGCGGATTACGCGGGCAAAAAGAAGAATTTGCAAACAACCCTTGACGGAATTGTTCTAACGATGATCCCAAATCAATCTGTTTGATTATCTTAAACTGGTAATGTTCTTTGTCGGGCTCCTGTCCGATTATGTTCTTGGTTACGTTAGAATGTTCCCATAGCGCACAACCAAGACACCTATTTGGGCGATCCAAAGAACTTCGGCTAGCCTACACGTAACGCACAACAGGGATGAAACTCGTGACAAGCGATCCAAATAAACAACCGGTTGTTCTTCTCGACGGTCTGACATTCCCCGAGGGGCCTCGTTGGCACGACGGTCGGCTGTGGTTTTCCGATTTTTACGCTCACGAGGTAATCGCGGTGGATCTGCAGGGAAACCGAGAACATATCATCGAAGTGCCGGGGCAACCCTCTGGCCTTGGCTGGACCCCTAATGGCCAATTGTTAGTTGTCTCTATGACCGACCGACGCCTGCTGCGCCTGGACCCTGACGGCCTTACGGAAGTCGCAAATTTATCTGATTTCGCCAACTATCACTGCAATGATATGGTGGTAGATAATGATGGCAGGGCCTATATAGGTAACTTTGGATTTAACAGCCATGCTGGCGACCCGTTTCGGGCCGCTAATTTGATTCGTGTCGACCCGGATGGATCGGTCTCGGTCGCAGCAACTAATCTGGCGTTTCCAAATGGATCCGTCATCACGCCAGATGGCCAAACACTAATTGTGGCCGAGACCCGAGGCAATATTCTCACCGCCTGGGACAGAGCACCTGATGGTAGTTTGAGCAACCGCCGGATCTGGGCAGACCTAGATGGGGGCTTTCCGGACGGCATTTGCTTGGACGCAAAAGGCGCTGTCTGGGTAGCTGATCCACGCAACAATGAAACCATCCGTGTTCTGGAAGGGGGCAAAATCACCAACCGGATATCCACTGGCAACCGTGGTTCGTTCGCCTGCATGCTAGGTGGGCCGGAACGCCGCACATTGTTCATCTGCACGTGCCTCCAATCCGGCCCCGGCACGGCTGAACTGCGGTCAGGGCGAATTGAAACCGTCGAAGTCAGTGTGCCGGGAGCTGGTTGGCCTTGAATCTTAAAGCGGCTCCTTGGTGTCAGGGTCGCCTGAGACGCCGGTGGTTTTATCGCTGACCGGACCGTCTGTCTCATCGACTGCCGGCTGCATCTCGGCAAATCGCTGCTGAGCGCGATAACTAAAAGGGATGGAACCCAGGTATAACACTCCTAAAATAGACAAGACAAACCAGGGATAACTGGCCAAGACCGCCGCTACAATGCCAACGACAACAAGTAAGGGCAAGACCATTTCGCGCTTCACCCGAACCCGTTTGAAGGAATAGGTAGGAATACGACTGATCATCATGAAAGCCACTGCCAAGAGCCACAGAGCCATGAGTGCCGGTTCCCGAAGAAAACCATCGCCAATCTGAAAACTAACGGTCAGTGGCAACAAAGCTATGAAGGCGCCAGCCGGCGCGGCCATGCCAGTAAAAAACAAGGTGGCCCAAGCCGGCCGGTCAGGGTCCTCCAAGGCCGTGTTAAAACGGGCCAGACGCAGCGCGCAACAGGTGCTGTAGGCCAATCCAGCAACCCAGCCCACTCCGCCTAGGGCTTCCGTACTCCACATATAGATCACGAGTGCCGGTGCCACCCCGAAAGCTATAAAATCCGATAGAGAATCGAGTTCGGCGCCAAATTTCGTCGCGCCCTTTAACAGGCGTGCCATGCGGCCATCCAGACCATCCAGAATACCTGCAACGATAATGGCGGCTACCGCTAGCTCCCACCTCTCCTGCATGGCAAAACGAATGGCCGACATGCCGGCGCATAAAGCTAAGACCGTCAGGATATTCGGGATAAGACTGTTGACCGGCAATTCCCGAAGCCGCCGATTACGCCGCCGCAGACTCATCGTCTTTCTCCCCGCCGCCGCGGTTCATCGCTGTTATAATCCGCCAATATGGTTTCACCTGCAACCGCCCTCTGGCCGACCGCCACGAGGGGTGCTATGCCGTCATCTAGATAAACATCAACACGGCTGCCAAATCGGATAAGCCCGAACCGCTCGCCCGCCCGAACATGCTGCCCTTCGTACAAGCCGCAGACAATACGACGCGCCACTAGGCCAGCGATCTGCACAAAGGCTACTTCCTGGCCACCGGATGTGGTCATGCGAACCGCCTGGCGTTCGTTATCGATGGAGGCCTTGTCCAAGGAGGCATTCAAGAATCTTCCGGGACGATAATTAACGACCGTAATCTCGCCGCTGATGGGAATTCTGTTCACATGCACATTGAAGATATTCATGAAGATTGCGATCCGTTGGCTGCGGACATCGCCCATGCCCAGTTCCCCGGGCGGCACAGCCATCTCTATGGATTGCACGGCCCCATCGGCGGGCGAAACAATCAAACCGTCGCGGCTAGGGGTAATTCGGTCCGGATCACGGAAAAAATAGGCGCACCAGCAAGTTAGAATGACACCAATCCAACCCAAGGAGTTGGCGATCCAGAAAAAAACGAGGGTGATGACAGCAAAGATCGCAATGAAGCGATAACCTTCCTGGTTGATTGGAACCAAGACCGCCTTGAGTGCATCCATTCCGTTCTCGACCTTCCCTTCAACCGCTGTTTTGCCACCCTGAAGCCGCAGTTTTCCTGTCGTCAGTCGGGGCTGAAACTGCATCCTTATCCAGGCGCTCCAGACGCTGCAAGGCTTCCGCTTGTTCCTGTTGCCGACGCCACATGGCTGCGTATGTACCGTTGCCGGCTAGCAAATCTTCATGGCGACCGCGCTCCACTATATGGCCCGCCTCCAACACGATGATCTCGTCGGCATCGACAATGGTGGAAAGCCGATGCGCGATGACGAGTGTCGTGCGGTTGCGCGAGACAAGACGCAGGGCAGTCTGGATTTCCTTTTCCGTTTGCGAATCAAGCGCCGATGTAGCCTCGTCAAAGAGTAATATCCCGGGATTTTTCAAAATTGTGCGGGCGATGGCCACTCTTTGTTTTTCGCCGCCTGAAAGTTTCAATCCCCGTTCACCCACATCGGAATCATAACCTTCGGGAAGACTATCCACAAAGTCATGAATTTGCGCCAATTTTGCAGCCTTGACGATCTCGTTTTCCGTTGCTTCAATCCGGCCATAGCGGATGTTGTAGCGAATACTGTCGTTAAACAGCACTGTGTCCTGGGGCACTATCCCCACATTGGCGCGCAATGATGCCTGTGTAACGTCGCGGACGTCCTGCCCGTCGATTAGTACCCGGCCTCCCTTGACGTCATAGAACCGAAACAGGATTCTTGAGATAGTGGACTTGCCTGCCCCGGAAGGTCCGACAATAGCAATGGTGTTGCCCGCAGGGACCTTAAAATTGACCCCATGCAGAATTTGTCGGTCGTCCTCGTACCCGAAATCCACATTTTCGAATTCCACCTCACCCGAAGTCACCTGCAAGGGCTGAGCATCTGTCTTGTCCGCTACGTCAGCGTGCACCTCGATCAATTCGAACATCTTATCCATGTCCACTAGGCTCTGCTTGATTTCTCGGTAGACAAAGCCAAGAAAGCCCAGTGGTTGGTAAAGTTGCATCATGAATGTGTTGATCAGCACGAAATCACCAATGGTCAATTCGTCATCAATGACACCTTGGGCTGCCAACAGGAGCACGGTGCACATGCCAAATGCGATTATTACACCCTGACCTATATTCAACAGTGCCAGGGATGTATGACTGCGTACCGCCGCAGATTCATAGCGGGCCATGGATCGGTCGAAACGATTAGCTTCGTGGATTTCGTTACCAAAATACTTGACAGTTTCGAAATTCAACAAACTATCGATAGCTCTTGTATTAGCTTCACTGTCCGTGCGGTTCATTTCCCGGCGATGCTTCAGGCGCCATTCTGTCACCGTCAGGGTAAAGGCTATATAGACGCCAACGGCGAATAGGGTGATGGACGAGTAGCTAACGCCGTAATTGATCAACAAAACGCCGCAGACCATGGATAGTTCCAATAAAGTCGGCAAAATGTTGAACAAGGAGAAGCGTAGCAGGAAATCGATTCCTTTAGTGCCGCGCTCAATCGCCCGGCTTAGCCCGCCTGTGCGCCGATCTAGGTGGAAGGCAAGGGAAAGGCTGTGCAGATGACTAAATACCTGCAACGCGATCCTGCGCAAGGCATATTGGCCCACTTTGGCGAATACGGCATCGCGCAATTCACCGAAGGCCTGGCTGGCCAACCGCGCTGCACCAAAGGCGATAATCATAAGAATGGGAACAGCAACCAACATGCCGGCCTTGTCGCCCGGTCCAGTCATATTCAAAGCGTCTATGACTTCCTTGTATATGAACGGAATGAAGACGATTGCAATTTTAGCTGCAGCTAACAGAAGCATCGCCAGGACAACGCGAAACCGTAAATCCCAACGACCGCGCGGCCATAAATAGGGCATCAGCGTGGCCAATGTCATCCAATGGCTACGCCCTAATTCTTCAACCTCTGGATTAAACGTCGTCCGCATTTTATCCCGCCAACTCATAACGGCGCCGCTCGGCGGCGTTCTGATCAATTGCTATTTAGGCGGTTTGAGGGAAAAGAAACAGGGGTTGATGCAATTACGAATGATTATCCCACCCAGAACTTCAGGATACATTTCGCCATGTCCTCGAAAGGATTACGCCTGCCATTATTCTGTAGCAATGAAGGGACCGGCCGAAACCTAGTTCATCGGCAAATCCCGTCGCACATACCGGCCATCTTCAATGCCAGCGAAATAATCATCTACTTCAGGGTGCAGCACGGGCCTGTCTGCATCATCATTAAGCAAATTCTGTTCCGACACATAGGCCACGTATGTGGTTTGAGCATTTTCCGCCAGCAAATGATAAAAGGGTTGTTCCCGGTGCGGACGAACATTCTCCGGAATTGACATTAGCCATTCTTCCGAATTCGAAAAAACTGGATCAACGTCAAAAACGACGCCACGAAAGGGATGAAGGCGATGTTTGACCACATCACCAATTTGAAATTTCGCGACCATGATTGTCGTCACGGGACTACAGGCTCCTGATTCAAACAAGCAAGTGAAGTGTATCATAAAATCAGCCGTCAATCACCACCCAACTACTGGCAGTAGACGTTACAGACCTGATGAACTTGATTGCCTACTATCACGCTAATTAAAAATTTTCAGCAATAATCACGACACTTCTGTATCAGCAAGACCCCCCATGCTTGCCGCTGTCTTGATTGCGACAACTAATAGGTTGACCAATTGTGTCGAAATGGAGTTTCAGGTCATGTATATCCGCACGGTGATGGAACGACGGCGTTTCTAAACGGGCCACTTTAACCGGTTGTTGGAACCGGGTGGCAGCAAGCACTTTTAGGAGGAGAGATTCGTGACCCATGAAAAGCGGTTTCATTATCACGAAGACGCAATGGCTCTGCGCGACGCCATGACATTCTCTCCTGATCGCGCCAAATATTACGCCGAACAAGGCTGGTGGACGGATGATACCTTGGTCAGCTGGTTGGCCGATCATGCCGCCGAACGCCCAGACGCCCCAGCAATCATTCAAGGCGACCTGAGAATTTCATATACCCAGTTGACAGATCGTGTGGATACCTTAGCCGGGAGCTTAAGCGAATTAAGTCTAGGACCGGGTGACGTCATTGGGGTGCAGTTGCCGAATGTAGCAGAATATTTAATCAGCTATCTTGCTATCGCCCGCCTAGGTGCTGTGATGACAACACTTTACATGCCACATAGAGAAAGGGAATTCGAGACGCTGTTGCGACACAGCCGAGCGCGAGCGCTCATTTGTCTAACAGACGCCGCCGGATTTGCCGCTGTCGAAACCGCCCTTAGTTTGGATCTACCCAATTTGCATTCGGTCATTGCCATCGGCGCAGACGTGCCAGGTGCAGTTTCATTCAGTGCCCTAACCAACGGCACAGCCAACGCAAAAAAAATGAACCTAACCCGGCCTGTAGCGAGTGATCCGTTCTTACTGCTCTATACTTCCGGAACTACTGCCAGTCCCAAAGCAGTGCCCCATAATTCCCACACCATGTTAGGTAACGCCCGACTAGGCACTGTAGAACATCAATTGAGTGCGGCCGATGTACTGATATCAGCACCGCCTTTCGGTCATCTATTTGGTCTCTATTCCTTCCACATGGCCATGTGTTTAGGCGCAGCCAACCTATTACTACCAAATTTTACTCCGCCAGAACTCGCTGAGACCATCGAAGCCGGACGGGCAACAGCCCTTTTGGCAGCGCCAGCTCACATGGCAGCGTGCCTGGGCATGGGTCTGTTTGACCGGCACGATTGCAGTTCATTGAAGCTGGCAATTCTTTCTGGCAGCGCTGTCCCGGCCGATTTGGCCCGAGCGGTCTCGGACAAACTCCCAGGTTGCACCATCACACAGCTTTGGGGCATGACAGAGACCCAAGGCGGATTATACTGCCGCCCCAGCGACGGAATCGAAATTGTGGCTGCAACCGCCGGCCGTCCAGCACCTGGTGCAGAGGCCCGCATCGCCGACGATGGAGAGTTACTGGTTCGCGGCTCCATGCTGTTCCCCGGCTATTTTGACAATTCCAGTGCCAATGCTGCAGCCTTTACCGAGGACGGCTGGTTCCGCAGCGGCGACCTAGCTAGCCAGGATGAAAACGGCAATATCGCTATTACCGGACGCATCAAAGACATCATTAACCGCGGCGGTGTGAAATATAATCCCCGTGAGATTGAGGATCTGCTTGACAGTCACCCGTACATCACTCAATCCGCCATCGTCCCCTTGAAAGATGAGGTTTTGGGAGAGCGAGCCTGTTGCTTTGCTGTTGCTGCGAATTCGGATGTTACCCTGAGCGAATTATGTGAATACCTGCTTGGATACGGCATCGCCAAGACAAAATTGCCGGAACGGCTTGTTCTGGTTGATGAAATGCCCATGACGCCTACGCGAAAGATCATCAAGGGTCGTTTGACTATTCCGCCGACTTGATGACGAACAACACGAAAATGGTTAAACAAACTTTCGTTTCTCAAGACGCAATCACCGGCCGGTTATAATCATATCTTTCATCAGATGCCCCAGGGAATCGACTCGATGCAGCCGGACCCCAACATTCCTAGACGCCCGGTAGGACACGTTCATATTTCTCTGGCGATTCCCGAATCCAATTCGACAATGCAACGCAACAGTTGCCCCGGCACCGTGGTCGTGGTGGTCTCACAAGACACAAACGCCTTGGTAGCCGAATTCTCGACTTCCAAGGCTGCCAGTTTCGGTCCACAAGCGATGACTACGGCGAATAGGGCCCATAAACCCAGCAAGCCGGCCATAACAACCGGAAATAGAACCCCTCCGTCATAGGTCCCAGCCCTCGCCGAAAATCGATGGATGGTCATCGGCTGCTCCTCCCCAGAGCAATTCAATTGACGTCTCTACGGTATATTGGCTCTGAAACATGGCCTTGCAAAGGCGGAATTGTGACGTAAATGAGCTTATTGAACTGACGTCTTTAGGATTAGCACTAGATTCGGTTGTGGCATTAGCTCGGCTAACAGGACGAAACGACAAGATCCAAAGAGCACCTCCTCGTCTACAGAATTTGGTTCGTTGGGACCATCAAATTCAAAGATCTCGTCGTCACTATCAACAAGATCGAAATGGATCAATTCCTGTTGACCGTATCGTTTCTAAATCGGATACCTTCGTCCGAGAAAAGTGTAAGGAGATTTATCCCACGACCCTATATCAAACAACGTCAAAACGCTGGGGAATGCCATACAGATACCGGGTGTTGATCTCGCTTTCATTGCCGTCTGGATCCATCATAAAATAGGCCCTGCCCTTACCGCGCTCGCCATATGGGCCACGAGTGAAATGAAATCCCCCCTTGAATTTAGCCATGATTTCATCAAATTCTTCTTCGGTTACGGTCAGTGCGAAATGCAACGGTCCGCCACCCTGGTGACGTCCGGTATGGTGCTCAATTTGCAATACCAAATGACCGCGATCCATTTGTAAATAGGTCCGCTCTCCATCCTGCTTGTCCAGTGGAATGCCCAGAATTCCGTGATAAAAATCAATCGCCGCTTCCATATTTTTCACTTTGAGGAAAATTTCTTCGATCCCTATGGTCGCCATTTTTCTCGCGTCTCCTATACAAAACCAATTTTGCCATTCCCAGCGGCTAAGGTGACAAATTCACTACCGCGCAAGTATATCGCCGCAAATCTAAGAGCAATAGCAACTACACCAGGCCGATCACGGCAGCATTATCAGGCAGCTGTATTCTTGAAACCAGAAAATCACCAGTTTACGCCACCTAATATTCAACAAAATCACAAACATAGGCGTTCGAGGCGCGTTCCCAAGCGAATGTGGACATGTCGCCATGGCCGGGGATGAATTCCGTATCGTCACCTAATGGCCACAGTCTGCCTCGTATGGCGTTGACCAACGCCATATGATCCCCCTTGGGACCATCGCACCGACCGATGGACCCCCGGAACAATACGTCACCCACAATCGCCAGTTTGCTGGACGCGTGGTGAAAAACCACATGACCTGGGGTGTGCCCAGGGCAATGGATCACCGATAGTTGAACCCGGCCAAAATACACGGCGTCACCGTTCCGGAGCCACCTGGCCGGCGCGAAAGGTCTTGCCAGCAGACCCGTCCGTTGGGCTTGTTTACCCATTGCTTCGATCAGGAAGTCATCCCCCTTATGCGGTCCCTCAATGGGCACGCTCAGGCGTTTTGACAGCTCTTCTGCACCGCCTGAATGGTCAGCATGGCCGTGGGTCACCAAAATCTTGACTATCTCGACGCCTTCCTCTGAGATGGCCGCCTCGATGGGGTCAAAATCTGGCCCCGGATCAACGATCACACCCTCCATGGTAACCGAACACCATAGCAGCGAGCAGTTTTGTCGAAACTTGGTTACGGGTACAATACGGTAACGCATGAAACGTCCTATAATTGGGAGCAAGTATCGAGTCTAGCTTATTGTAAACGAGCATGGCCATTGACGAAACGGGGGATGCATGAAGAGGTGAAGCCGGGCGCAGCGCGTCTGGTTGCCTTGATCTGCACGGCACAAGTGCTCGCCCAGATAGGCGCCTATGCGTGGCCAGCGTTACTACCGGACTTCATCCCCCGATGGAACCTGGACTACAGCGAGGCGGGTTGGATCACCGCTACCTTCTATCTTGCCTACATGCTGTCCGTGCCATTTTTAGTGACCTTGACAGACCGTATCGACCCACGCCAGGTGTATCTTTTTGGCGTCGGCTGTACGGTTCTGGGCCACCTCATGTTCGCCTTTCTAGCAGATGGTTTTTGGTCGGCCACACTTGCCCGCGTAATCGCTGGCATAGGTTGGGCGGGAACCTATATGACCGGCCTGAAACTACTGGCCGATCGCGTTGACGGCAAAATGCTCTCCCGCGCGGTCACGGGTCATGCCGCCAGTCTAGGTGTTTCCAGTGCTCTTTCATTTGTCATTGCCGGCGTCTTAGCGCAATTTTGGGGTTGGCAAGGCGCATTCGTCGTAGCCGCAATTTGTGCTGCTGCTGCTTGGTTAATCGCCGCATTTTTCGCACCTAAGCAAACGCGAAAAGAGGTCAGGGAGCCCTGGAGCTGGTCGCTATTTGATTTTCGGTCCGTATTGAAAAACCGTTCCGCCATGGCCTACAGCCTGGGTTATTGTATTCATACATGGGAAATGGGGGCTATGCGCGGCTGGGCCGTGGCCTTTCTGACCTATGTCGCGTTGCGAGACCATGTAGAGACTACATTCTTCGGCCCAACCGTGATGACTACCGCCATGGCCCTATTCGGCGCCTGGGCAAGCATCGGCGGTAATGAACTTTCAATCCGGATGGGACGGCAGCGCCTGATTCGCATGGCGATGGGCGGCTCGATGATTTGCGCCCTGGCAATGGGATTTATGGGTGGCTTCAACTATCCGACTGCCGCGTTTCTGGTGGTGCTTTATGGCATGGTCATTTGGCTCGATTCATCATCTTTGACGGCCGGGGCGGCTGGCAGTGCCTATCCCAACCGCCGAGGTGCAACCCTGGCAGTGCATTCCATGCTGGGATATGGCGGCGGTTTTGTCGGCCCGGTAGTAGTGGGTTGGATATTGGATTCGGCCGGCGGTCCGTCGCATCTTGCCTGGGGCCTGGCATTTGGTCATATCGCCATCGCAATGCTTGGCGCACGGATCGCCTTTACTTGGCTGCGGCCAAAGGCTTTAGAGGGTGACCATCGATCCTAGTTACCCTACCACCCGCTTAGTGCGATCATTTCCAACTGGCAAGCGCAGCCAAAAAAAATTGCCGGCCCCATCACATATATCAACACGAGCAACCTATCCTGGCTTACACCTTCGATTAACGGCACTCCTTTAAAACAAAGCCAAGTCCGCCGACGATATTTTCTTTGCCGGCTGAAAGAAGCCGTTCGGTAAGGGTGACAAGTCTTTCGAAACCGCGTTGAAAGCCCTGACTGGCATTATGCTTCAGACAACTTGCCGACCAGATAACTCTGTCGTACAGCGGCGTAATTCACGTAGTTTATTCAGATCATATGGACGCCCTCTATGCAAAGTACATTGATTATCCCACATTAAGACGTCGTGGTTTCGCCATTCGTGTCGGTAGACGAATTGTCGCCGGGTAGCCTGTTCCAACAGTTCATGTAACAGCATGCGCGCTTCTGCCGTTGGCAACCCGTCTATTTGGCGAGTGTGAATGCCAATAAAAAGCGACCTACGGCCGGATTCGGGGACAGTGTGCACCATCGGCCAATGCACGGGCGGCAAGGCGTCAATTTCCTCCTGCGAATGATGACTGCCGCCCAAAATGTCGCGGGAATGAAAGGCAAAGTGTTCAGCAAGCATATCTTCGATCCGTGCCTTCAAGTTATCGTCCAAGGCATCATAGGCGGCTCGCTGGTCCGCAAATTCCGTCTGCCCGCCTTCAGCCGGCAAATCAATACCGCACAGAATGGAAAATTTCGCAGGCGGATCCTTGAACGAGCTATCGCTGTGCCAAAACTGGTTGGCGATCAAGCTGACATTGCGGATATTTTCCGCCGACAGCACGTTACCTTCTGCATCCACATTTGCGAGGTCAATCACATCCGGGTTTTTTAGCCGGCGTTTTCCCTTTGAACCTTTTGTCAAGCCCTTGTCGATGAGCCCAAAGCGCCGGGTGAATTCAGCATGTTGATCGTCGGTCAAAGGCTGGTCGCGAAAAACCAGAACCGCGTAATGGGCGATTGCCCGTTCAATCTGCCTCACCTCTTCGCGGGTCAGCGTCTGACTCAGTTCTACATCAGACACATTCCCGACGAAATCTGCGTTGATTGCCTCGATACGCATCGTTTATCTCCGATTAGTCATCAAATTTGTCGATGCCTAGGCCGCATTTTCTAGCACCAAAGCAGAGGCTTTTTCGCCAATCATGATGCACGGCGCATTGGTATTGCCTGAGGTCAACGTGGGCATTATTGAAGCATCCGCCACCCGCAGGCCTTGAATGCCGCGAACCCGCAGCTTTTCATCCACTACCGCCCTGTCGTCAGTTCCCATCTTGCAGGTGCCGATTGGGTGATAGGTAGTTTCCGCCGTCTCTCGGACCCAATTCAGCAGTTCATCGTCCGCTTGCAAGGCCGGTCCGGGGGCAATTTCTGCTCCACGCATGTGTGCCATGGGCGCTGCTGCCAATATTTTGCGCACGATTCCCATTGCAGCCAGGGTAATTTGCCGGTCATAATCCGCCGTCAGGAAGTTAAAATTTATTTTCGGTGGCGACTTACTATCGGGACTTCCGATGTGAATTGAACCGGTGGATTCAGAACGTAGCGGATGGGTAATCACCGTGATGCCGGATTCCTTCGCCAGTTTGAAGCCTTCTGCTACAAGAAATGGCACAATGCTGATATTGATGTCTGGTGAGGCCAAGCCATCCCGGCTGCAGACATACGCCCGCAAAGGTGCCGCCGGCAGACCCAATAGCCCCGTGCCGGTCATGGCGTAACGCAAAGCCTGGAACACCGTTCCAATCCCGCGCATTTTGTCATTATAGGTTTGGCCTGATGCGATAATTTCATACTTCATGCGCGGGGCGAAGTGATCCCGCAGGTTTTCGCCTACGCCCAGGAGGGCGTGACACACCTCGACCCCGTGTCGTTTCAACAATTCGGGTTGTCCAATGCCGGAAAGTTCAAGGATTTGCGGTGAATTCACGGCACCAGCACTGACGATAACCTCACGCGCCACGCGCGCCTCTTTCTGGCTACCATCCTTGGTGAAGCGAACACCCCTACATTGTTTGTCTTCAATAATCAGGCCGTCCGTATGGGCGCCGGTCAAAATTGTCAGGTTAGGCCGGCTCTTCACAGGATCAAGGTAACAGCGAGCCGTACTCATTCGACGGCCTTTGCGGATCGACACCTGGGTCATCGAGATGCCATCTTGTACAGCGCCATTGTAATCTACATTGTATGGAATACCTACTTCGTTGGCGGCCGCAATAAGTGCGTCATACAAAGGCCCAGATTCACTTAGATCAGTGACCTGCAAGGGCCCCTCTCGACCCCGGAATTCATCCTCACCACCGGCGTAGGTTTCCATTTGGCGGAAAAAGGGCAGCACGTCACGATAACTCCAACCTCTATTTCCCAATTGCGCCCAGGTATCGAAATCTTGCGACTGTCCACGGACAAAGACCATGCCATTGATAGCAGATGAACCGCCCAGTAATTTGCCACGAGGCACCGGGATGTGTCGCTGACCAGAACCCTCGTCGGGCTCGGACTGATACAACCAATTAGCCTTAGGATTGTCGATCAACCGCGCGAAACCGACCGGCACACGCGTCCAAGGATGATCAGTACGACCGGCCTCCAGCAGCAGTACCCGGCACTTGGCATCAGCACTAAGTCGATTGGCCAGCACTGAACCAGCAGAACCGGCCCCCACGATGATGAAGTCATATGTCTGGCTGCTCATGAATTTTTTTCCTCCCGGGGCTATGTTAGCAGGGAATGATTTTGCTGCTAGACTTTCTAAGATAGGAATTGGGGAGGATAGAAATGTTTGATTTGATTATTCGTGGAGACCAGGTGGTCACCCCGCAAGGCACAGGCGCTTGGGATATTTGCGTTTCGGGCGAAACCATCGCCGCTGTCGCGTCACCTGGCGCTTTTGACGACAGCCAAGCGGGTCAAGTAATCGACGCCTCGGGCAAGATCATCATCCCAGGTGGCATCGACCCACACATCCATTCCCTGTGGCACATCCCTCCTTTGGAGGAGGGCGGAGAAGTGAGCTGGACTGACGGCCCGGACGTAGTCAGCAAGGCCGCCATTCACGGCGGCACCACCACATTGCTGGATTTTGCCAACTGGCAACAAAGTGGCACCTTGGAAGAAGTCATCAACATCCGAAAACAGGATTGGAGTGGGAATTGTTACACCGACTATGGCTACCACGTCATGTTGCAGGGGGCGATCCCACCCGAAATTTTGCCCCAAATCGGCGAGGTCATTCAGGAAGGCTATCCCTCCATCAAGATCTTCACTACCGACATTACGCCATCGCGGCGGGGGCGTAAGATCAACCATGGACATATCTGGGAAATATTTAAAATCCTGAAAAAAGAAGGGGGCATTGGCGCCATCCATGCAGAAGATGACGAGATCGTCATGCATATGTACGACGTGCTGAAACGGGAGGGACGAACGGGCTTCGAGAACTTGGCTGAGGTGCACAACACAATGTCCGAGGACCTCTCTTTTCGCCGTATTATTCGCCTGGCCGAACATGTGGACGGCACACCGCTCTATATGATGCACGTTAGTGCCGCCACAGGCGTTGCCGCGATTGAAGCAGCGCGAGCCAAAGGCTTCCCCATCTATGGCGAAACACTCCACCAATATCTGATGTTCACACACGAACATTACAAACGCCCGAATGGTCAGATCTACCATACCTACCCCAGTCTGAAAGAAACCTCAGATCAGGATGCTCTGTGGGAGGGGCAGCTACGAGGTTCAATATCTACCGTAGCCACAGACGAAATTTGCTGCACTCTGTCAGCCAAGACCCAAGGTTCCCAAATCGATGATACTACGGGCGGCAATGCCGGCTGCGAGCCGAGAGTTTCAGTGATGTATACGGAGACGGTGAAAAAGCGCGGATATACCCTGGACAAATTTACCGACCTAGTCTCCAGCAATGCCGCCAAGCTCATGGGCATGTATCCCAAGAAAGGTGCTTTGGCTGCCGGGAGCGATGCCGATATCACGGTGCTAGACCCAAGCGAAAAACGTACTGTTACCGCCGCCCGTTTGCACGAAACTGATTACACTCCCTGGGAAGGCTATGAAGCTGAGGTCTGGCCGACCCTAACCGTGCTACGTGGCAAGATCATGATGCAGGACGGTGAATTTCTTGGCGACCGCAAAGACGGAAAATTCCTGAAACGCAAGGTGGACGAGGCTATCCGCAACCGTCCGGTGATTTAACGTCGAGTCCCGCTCTACGAAATAGCCTAATGGGCCAAGTTTAGATGAATAATTATTCCGCCCCGGTGGGTTGGTACTGGTTGCCTGTAAGAACTACCTGACTCGTTCCAAATCGTATTTGTCATCGAGAGACACTTCCGCCAATGAAACTGGCTTCTGCATGGTCGTGGCAGTTGTCAGGCCCTACCTCCAAAATAAAGAAGACCCCTACAGGCCGGCACAAATAAGGCAAAAATTTCGGAACTAAAATTCAAATCAGATACCAGGATACCTAAAGGCCAAACTTGCCGACCTTGCGGTACAAGGTTGACCGGCCAATACCCAGCCGGCGAGCAACCTCGGTCATCCGACCCTGGTATTTTTGGATCGCCGTTCGGATCATGTCTGCTTCCATGGCCTCCAGGGTACGAATTTCCCCGTCGGCGGTTAGAACCGGCATGCAACCGTCGCGTCTCTTGGTGGGTTCATCATTGATAACTAACTCGGTTTGCGCCATTGCTCTTGCCCCAGTCCCTCCCTACTTATGTTTTGAAAAATGTAATGCCTGTGCCATTTCGGGACAAGTTGTAATTGATGGGAAACTGACATATGAACCTTGGAAATCTGCCCCGATGGGATCTGAGCGACCTTTATAGTGGCCCTGAAGCAGCTGAATTAGCGGCCGATTTAGACCGGGCAGATGCCGCCGCCAAAAATTTCAACAACGATTATTGCGGCAAGGTTGTTTCATTGTCGGCCGCCGAATTGAGTGATGCTGTCCAACACTATGAGGCAGCCGAGGATTTGTTGGGCCGTATTTCCAGTTACGCTCAGCTTTATCATGCCACCAAGGTGTCCGACCGCGAGGCCGGCCGTTTTTTTCAAACCACCATGGAAAGGTTGAACTCCATCATCTCGAAGCTGATCTTTTTTACGTTGGAGCTGAATCGGATCGAGGACGATGCCATGCAGGCCCTGCTTGAGGCCAACGAGAGCCTAGCCCGGTATTCCCCTTGGTTGCGGGATGTGCGGGCCAGCCGATCCCATCAATTGCCCGATGAGCAAGAACAATTACTGCATGAAAAACAGATGACAGGGCGGGCATCTTGGGTACGGTTGTTCGACGAAACCATAGCTGACATACGGTTCGATATAGATGGCGAGCAGCTTTCACTAGAAAAGACCTTACATCTGTTGTCGGAGCCGGATACAAGCAAACGAAGAACCGCCGCTAAGGTGCTAGGCCAAGGATTTGAAAAACAAAAAAATCTTTTTGCGTTGATCACAAACACTTTAGTCAAGGACAAAGAAATTGACGACAAGTGGCGGAAATTTGCTAGGCCAGACAGTTCGCGGCACCTTTCTAATCTGCTGGAAAACGAAATCGTAGAAGCCCTGGCCGATGCGGTACAGGAGGCCTATCCACGCCTGTCGCATCGATATTACTCCCTTAAGGCAAGGTGGTTCGGGCAAGAGACCTTAGACTACTGGGACCGCAACGCACCGCTGCCCGGTGATGATCAACTCACCTATACATTTGATGCCGCGCGCGATCTGATATTGGAGGCATATCACCGGTTTTCACCCGCCATGGCGGATGTAGGGCGGCGGTTTTTTGACAATGCCTGGATCGATGCGCCCACCAGCCTGGGCAAATCTTCCGGTGCATTTTCCCATCCCACAGTTCCATCAGCCCACCCCTATCTCCTTTTGAACTACCAGGGGCGCACGCGGGACGTCATGACACTGGCACACGAATTAGGCCATGGCGTGCATCAAATCCTAGCAGGCGGGCAGGGTGCCTTAATGGCGAATACGCCACTAACACTTGCGGAAACTGCCAGCGTGTTCGGTGAACAATTGACATTTCGCGCATTATTGGACCGGGAAACGAAACCGGCTAGGCGCAAGGCCATGTTGGCCGGCAAGACCGAGGACATGCTTAACACCGTGGTGCGTCAGATCGCTTTTTACCAGTTCGAACGATGCTTGCATGAAGAACGGCGTCAGGGCGAACTGTCAGTAGAGCGAATCGGCGAGATTTGGATGGCAGTACAGGAGGAAAGCCTGGGTCCTGCCATCCGGCTGCACGGAGAATTTGCAAATTTCTGGTGCTACATCCCCCACTTCATCCATTCCCCATTTTATGTCTATGCATATGCATTCGGTGACTGTCTGGTGAATTCATTGTATGCCGTCTATCAAAAGGCCGAAGATGGTTTCGCGGAGAAGTATATGGACATGTTAAGTGCGGGCGGTACCTTGCGACACAAGGAATTGCTGGCTCCATTTGGGTTGGATGCAACCGATCCTCTGTTTTGGCAACAAGGATTGGGCGTGATGGAGGGATTCGTCGATGAATTGGAGGCGCTGTCCTGAAAACGCGTCATGAGTAAAGACCAAACAAGAGATGGTGAGGGCGATAGCGTCACGGGTCGCATGCGCCGGTATGCCAAGGTTGGCACGGCCGTGGGTGGCCTAGCAGCGCGTCTGGCGGGCGACCGTGTGTTCGGAATTTCCATTGACCGGCCGGCCCATGCCAAAGATTTGAAAAATGCCCTTGGTGGCTTGAAGGGTCCATTGATGAAAGTGGCGCAAATCCTTGCCACAATTCCTGAGGCGCTACCGCAGGAATACGTTCAGGAATTGATCCAGTTGCAATCCAATGCCCCAGCTATGGGCTGGCTATTCGTCAAGCGACGCATGGCTGCAGAACTGGGCCCCGACTGGCAGAATTGTTTTGACAGCTTCGAACATCAGGCCGCTGCAGCAGCCTCGTTAGGTCAGGTACATCGCGCGGTACTGGGTGGGGTGAAACTAGCTTGTAAATTACAGTACCCCGACATGAATTCAGCAGTGGAAGCTGACCTGGCGCAACTCAAACTAATATTCTCTGTCTATCAGCGTTATGACCGCACTATCGACACCACCAATGTGCACAAGGAAATCAGCGAGCGTTTGCGGGAGGAGCTAGATTACGACCGGGAAGGCCGGCACATGGGACTGTTCGCCGAAATACTTAAGGGTGAAAAAAACATACACGTGCCCAAGATTATACAAAATCTATCCACTAAGCGTCTGCTGACCATGAACTGGCTAGGTGGCCGGCCATTATTGGAATTCCGCGAGGCCGATCTGGAAACCCGCAACACAATTGCCTTGAACATGTTTCGCGCTTGGTACGTACCATTATATAGCACCGGAGTGATACATGGCGATCCGCATCTTGGGAACTACTCCGTCCGACCGGACCTGGACGTAAATTTGCTGGATTTTGGCTGCGTTCGGGTGTTCGAGGCGAAGTTCGTTCGAGGTGTAATCGATCTCTACCGCGCCTTACGCGATAATAACCAGGATTTGGCAGTGCATGCCTATGAAACCTGGGGGTTCACGGATCTAAATAAGGAAGTGATTGAAACTTTGAATTTATGGGCCAATTTCGTCTACGGCCCACTTTTGGAAGACCGTAGCCGTCGCATACGCGAAGACAGCGGATCTGGTGTCTATGGAAGAGATGTGGCGGAAAAGGTCCATCGCGGTCTGCGCGAGTTGGGCGGCGTCCGTCCACCTCAGGAATTCGTCTTCATGGACCGGGCCGCCATTGGCCTGGGAGGTGTCTTTATGCATCTTAACGCAGAAGTGAACTGGTTCCGACATTTCCATGATTTGATCGAAGAATTTGATCTCGAAAAGATGCGGAGAAAACAAAATTGCGTACTCAAGAAATTCAATCTGGATATGCCCTGACTGCGCTGACACCTGCAGATCCTACGCCCAGTCCTAAGAGATACACTTCCGGCACTTTGCGCAATAGCATGTCGGAAAACAGGGGTATCGCCGAGGCATGAGGATGCTCCTTCGTATAATCAAACAATATTCAGCGCACTAGAGAACCAAATACATAGACATGAAGCAGTATATTGAGAAAGTGTCGCTAATTTTGTTTGTATCCATGATGCTGGTCCTTGCATAGCGTGATCAAATCGAAGCATCGCTGTGCCCCAAATTGGGGCCAATTATGCATCCTACTTTTTCTCCAGATCCGCGCGGAAAATTTATTATCCGTACAAATTAATATTGTTAGAGAAAATCGATACGTTGCTTGATGCGCTCGACTTGCTATATTCCGCGGATTCTTCTGAACGTTCTAGACTCCCTTTCAGGGTTAAATATATGAAAATTGCCGTATTAAAAGAACGGCGAACCGGTGAGCGGCGGGTGGCGGCAACGCCAGAAACTGTGAAGAAGTTCGTGGGACTTGGTGCTGAAGTGGCGGTCGAGGCTGATGCCGGAGCAGGCGCCTATATTTCCAACGCGGATTATCAGCAGGCCGGTGCTACGATCGCCTCGGATGCAGCCGGCACGCTCGACGGCGCGGATGTGATCCTGAAGGTACGTCGTCCGATTTTGGATGAGGCGGATAGGGATAATGAGCTAGCATTTATGAAATCAGGGCAGGTGCTGATCGCCATGTTGAACCCTCTTATCCGGCGTGCTGACTGTGAAGTCTATGCGGAAGCGGGCATCGATGCCTTTGCCATGGAATTGATGCCTCGTATCACCCGGGCGCAAAGTATGGACGTGTTATCCAGCCAAGCTAATTTAGCCGGCTACAAATCTGTGCTGGATGCGACCGAAGAATTCGGCCGTGCCCTGCCGATGATGATGACGGCAGCGGGCACCATTACGCCGGCCAAGGTCTTTGTCATGGGCGCTGGGGTCGCAGGCCTGCAGGCTATTGCCACGGCCCGACGATTAGGGGCCGTGGTCTCCGCCACCGATGTGCGTCCTGCTACAAAAGAGCAAGTGGAAAGCCTGGGCGCCAAATTTATAATGGTCGATGACGAGGAAAGCACCCAGGCCGAAACTGAAACTGGCTATGCCAAGCAAATGAGCGGGGAATATCAGAAGAAACAGGCAGCTCTAATCTCGGAAACCATCTCCAAACAGGATATTGTCATCTGCACGGCGCTGATCCCCGGCCAAGCAGCACCGGTCTTGGTAGATGAAACCATGGTAGCGTCGATGAAACCGGGCTCTGTTATCGTCGACCTGGCAGTGGAGAATGGCGGCAATTGCGCCTTGTCAGAAATGGGAACGGTTAAGGATGTGAAAGGAATTAAGATTATTGGTCATGCTAATTTTCCGGCCCGGGTCGCGGCCGACGCCTCGGAACTGTATGCCCGCAATCTGTTCAATTTTCTTTCGCCACATATTGATAGCGAAAATGGTGGCATTTCCTTCAATTTCGAAGATGAGACGGTTTCGGGCGTCTGCCTGACCAAGGGTGGCGCTGTTATTCATCCCTTGTTGTGTACGAAGGAATAAACGTCCATGGATGTGGCCAATGACATTGATCCATTCATTTACCGCCTAGCGATCTTCTTTCTGGCAATATTTGTGGGGTATTACGTGGTCTGGTCAGTCACAGCAGCCCTTCATACACCATTGATGAGTGTAACTAATGCGATTTCCTCAGTTATCATCGTCGGCGCCGTAATCGCAGCTGGACCGCCGGACATGACTTTGTCCAAGATTTTGGGAGTGATCGCCATTGGATTGGCCGCCGTGAATATATTTGGCGGCTTTCTTGTTACCCAGCGAATGCTGGCCATGTACAAGAAAAAGCAATAGGGGCGCCCGGTCATGTCGGCAAATTTGACGGCCCTGGCATATCTGATCGCTTCGGTCCTGTTCATTATGGCCCTGCGCGGCTTGTCATCGCCCGAAAATGCCCGCAGCGGCAATATTTACGGCATGATCGGCATGGCAATCGCCGTGGTTGCAACGGTGATCAATCCAGACGTTGTCTCCTACGAATGGATTTTGGGCGCGATGGTCGCAGGCGGTGCTATCGGAGCCATTATCGCCCGGCGCATTGCCATGACCGACATGCCGCAGCTAGTCGCCGCCTTCCATAGTCTAGTGGGTTTAGCCGCCGTTCTGGTGGCAGCGGCGGCATTTTACAACCCGGGTGCCTACGACATCGCCGGCGACGACGGGTTGCTAAAGCTGGCTAGCCGAATCGAAATGGGGATTGGCGTGGTGATCGGCGCTATTACCTTTTCCGGCTCCATCATCGCCTTTGGCAAGTTGCAAGGTGTTGTCACAGGCAATCCCATCGTCTTTCCAGGCCAGCATGCCCTCAACGCTGCCATGGGTGTGGCAATCCTCATTCTAGTTGTTCTATTCACAATTGAGCCGGCGGCTGGATGGTTTTGGGCTATGACCATCCTGGCCTTTGCGCTCGGCCTTTTGCTAATCATTCCCATCGGCGGAGCGGATATGCCGGTGATCGTTTCGATGCTTAACAGTTATTCGGGCTGGGCAGCAGCCGGCATCGGTTTCACGTTGGAAAACATCGCCCTGATTATCACTGGTGCCCTAGTGGGTTCGTCCGGTGCGATTCTATCCTATATCATGTGCAAGGCCATGAACCGCTCCTTCATCTCAGTTCTGCTTGGCGGATTTGGCGGTGACGCTATCGCCACTGGAACCCAAAGTGACAAGCCTGTAAAGGCAGGCAGCGCGGACGATGCTGCCTATATTATGAAGAATGCCTCGTCCGTCATTATCGTGCCCGGCTACGGTCTGGCTGTGGCACAGGCCCAGCATTCCGTGCGTGACATGGGCGATTTGCTCAAAGAGCATGGGGTCAAGGTGACTTACGCTATCCATCCCGTGGCTGGACGCATGCCCGGCCATATGAATGTGCTATTGGCCGAGGCGAATGTCTCGTATGATGAAGTGTTCGAATTAGAGGAGATTAACTCCGATTTTGCTAATGCCGACGTGGCCTTCGTCATCGGGGCTAACGACGTTACTAACCCGGCGGCTCACGAGCCAAACTCCCCTATCGCTGGCATGCCTATCCTGGACGTGGATCGAGCCCGAACCTGCCTGTTCGTCAAGCGTAGCCTGTCGCCCGGCTATGCCGGCATCGATAACGAATTGTTCTATGCCGACAACACCATGATGCTGTTCGCCGACGCGAAGAAAATGATCGACGACATCGTTAAGGCTTTATAGGCCTATGACCCATGAGACGATTTATAAAATTTAGTTCTCTGGCGCTTTTGAGATTGTCTCAGAATTAACCTGTGCTCGCATCCAGCACACTGCAAAAGATTTTCAGTTCGCTAGAGTTCTGATGTCTGAAACAACATGGGCAGTGGCCATGATTTTCTTTGGCCTGGCCATTGTAATTGGCATGTCATCCAAGGGAGACCTATCCAGGCGCCCGCAAGGCTCATCCAATGATCTCAGTCACCGCCCTGGTGTTGCCGAACGAGGGAATAATCGCCGAGTGGCGACCCGCGCCACCAGCCACCGTCAATAAAATTTCATCATGAGAAGTGACAATCAGGGCATCGCCCTTGCCGTTGTCCAAAAGGCGATGTGGTACATATTGACGCATAATATCGCGTTGTGGATCGGACAGAGCATGGGCCGGTATCCGAGCATGTTCCATTAAGAATTTTCGGACATCAGATTTAGAAAAGCCGTCCTTGGCGATGATGTCGGCATGTTCCGGCCCCAGAACCACAATAATTTCACCACCCAGATAGCTGTTATTCAGCCCTGGTTGCGCCATGGTGCCGCCGACCGTCAGCAAGATTTCCTCGGCCGTCTTGCCGTAATGGTCGTTCACATTGTGCGGCCCCTCAACCCCACACAGGGTGACAGTATTTTGATTCGGGGCAAAACCGCGCTCCATGGCCAGAGTTTCGCCCCATGGGCTTTCGTCGGCCCTTTCACCAAAGCAGAAGCTAAATTTGGACGGAGAGCCCATAGTGGCCCGATCCAGGATCCCGGGCGTGCCCCCACCGATATTCAACAGGATTGACCTAATTGCCCGACCAATCGTGGCATTAGCTAGGCTGCCCTGGCCAAGGGCGTTGTAGGTACTGTTAATATCGATTTCTTCAACAATGGGGCCGCTGATTATAGCCAGAACCGTACAAGGGTGCGTGGTGGTATTCAGAGCTTTGAGGTTCAGATCCGAATTGCCCAGAGCGTTGGCGGCGGCCACCAACACCGGCAAATGTTCCGGCAGACAGCCCGACATAACTGCATTGACCGCTACCTTACCAATTGTAGCCTTGCCTTGACGAGGCTCGATCAAGGATAACAGTTGATTTACATCAAGATTCGTCCCGCTCAGCATCTTTTCGTATCGTCCCGGCGTGGGCGGGATTATGGGAAGGCCGTCGGTCCACCCTCTGCTATAGAACAGGCGATTAACGCCGTCCAAATCGTCTGGGCCATTCATACGTTCAGGTGCATTGGGGGCGGTATAATTCCCTTCGAACAATGACTTGTATCGTAATTGTTGTTTTGCGGACGGTTGTTTTTCTTTGAACTCGGCGCGCAGATGGTCCGCGTCCTCATGCCACAGACGATAAATTTCATCCACCACGCCACGGGCAAGGCCGGCCACTTCATCAGGCAATAATTTTGCGACCGGGTGGGGCACCACTGCAATGGGTAGGCCGGGTACGCCGAGGCATTGAGCTTCCGCCTTGCCCAAGCTGTAAAATTCATCACTGCAGACTGTGGCGGTGGGTATGCCCAGCTTCTCTAACTTGATGCTGTCATGGATACACCACGACGTGCATGAACCTCAATCGCCAAAGGCGGCCGCCACCATATGGCAGCGATTCAAAAACTCGTCAGAGAATTCCGCCGGCACAGAGGCCGATTTCTGGCCGCGGAGGAATTCCACATCATCAAATCGATCGGACAACAAAGCCTGGATATTATCCAGGAACAAATCCGCATTGGCTTTTTGATTTGAGAACAGACCAATTATCGTCGGGCCGTCATGCATGCCGCGTGATGCAAGTGGCATATCCTCGCTCGCAACAATGCCACAAGGGTTCATAAGCTCTCGGACCATAGCGCCATTTCTCCTATACTCGGAAGATTACAACAGCCTCGCCCCCGTAGCACAAGAAGGATTGCATCATGAAATTGGGCATTCACATTCCCCAAATCGGTCGCAAGGCAGGGCCCGAAGCCGTGCGTCGCGGCGCCCGCCAGGCTGAGGATTTGGGCTATGACAATATCTGGGTTAATGATCATCTAGCGATTCCACATGATGCCCCCTATCCGCCTTCGAAAAGTTTTTATGAGCCGTTGATCACTTTGACCTGGGCGGCGGCGGCTACAAGCCGAGTGGAACTAGGAACTTCGGTTTTGGTATTGCCTTTACGCATTCCAGCGCACCTAGCTAAGGAGCTCGCGACCCTAGATTTATTGAGCGACGGACGGTTGATCCTGGGCACCGGCGTCGGCTGGATGGAAGCAGAATTCGACGCCATGGGCGTACCCTTCCATGATCGGGGCGCCCGGACTGACGATATCATCAACATCCTTCGGGCCTGCTGGGGCGAAGACCCCATCTCCTATCAACCTACCACTGTGACCGCAGCCCTGGATGGCATTCGTGCCTTACCGCAACCGGAACGCAAGATCCCCATCTGGGTCGGCGGCAATTCCAAACCGGCCTTGCGCCGAGCCAAAGCTCTGGGCGACGGTTGGCATGGCACCCGCGTGCCGACGGATCAGATTAACCCCATTATTGAGGACCTTCGAGCGGCCCGCGGCAAGGATTTTGTTGTTTCAATGCGCCTTTTCTGGGACCCGTTGGAGGATGACCCGAATGCTTTGAAGGAAATGGCGGATGGGTATGCCACCTCCGGCGTCGATGCCCTTATCCTTGAGCCGCGCCAACGGGCCCTGGATGACTGGCTGCGCGCCGTAGAAATGTTATGGATTTTGTTACAGCCCTGGCACGGTTAGGAGTTTCGCCTGTGTCCGACATTACAATTTTTCCTGCGAGCAAAATTATCACCATGAATAGCTATCAGGCCGTGGCGACTCATGTCGCGGTACGGGACGGCCGTATTCTTGGGGTAGGCTCCCTCGACGACGTCACCGGCTGGGGTGACTATGTGATCAATGATCGTTTCGTTGACAAGGTGCTTATGCCTGGCCTTGTCGAAGGTCATTGCCATCTGTGGCAGGGCAGTATCTGGCGTTACCACTATTTGGGATATCATCCACGTGTGGGGCCTGACGGCAAGGTCTATGAAGGCCTTGAAAGCATTGACGCCGTATCTGAAAAACTGGTCAAGATCGAAGCTGCGATGCCGGACGACGATACGCCCTTGGTCGCTTGGGGTTTTGACCCCATTTATTTTGGCGGTCGACGCATGGACCTCCGTGACCTAGACAAAGTTTCTACCACGCGCCACGTTGTTGTCCTGCATTCCAACGGACATTTGTTGAACGTATCCCGCTCAGTTTTGGCAGCGGCGAACATTACGTCTGCTATAAACATCGACGGCATCGCCAAGGACGTCTATGGCGAACCGACGGGTGAACTGCAAGAAACGGCAGCTAAATCTATGGCCCTGAATGCAATTGGTCTGGATTACAACACCGAGGCATCCGAAAAGCTGTCGTTGGAAAACTTCGGTCGGCTTGCTTGTCAGACCGGTGTCACCACCGCAACAGATTTGCACAATAGTTTGTCGGAAGAATTCGTACGAAACCTTGTGACTTGGACGAATGATGATGATTTTCGCTTTCGTATTGCTCCGGCCTTTGCCGGTATCAGCGTACCGACCGATCAGGGCGTGGCCCGCATGGCTGAACTGGTAAAATTGAACAACGATAAACTACGTTTCGGCCTGGTTAAATTAATGACGGATGGTTCCATCCAGGGGATGACCGGGCGTCTGCGCTGGCCCGGCTATTACAATGGCGCCCCCAATGGTATCTGGAACATGAGCCCGGATCAGATTTACACCACGGTTCAGGCCTACCACGATGCCGGATACCAGGTTCATATTCATACCAATGGTGATGAAGCGTCCGAGGTGACCATAAATGCGATCGAAGCTGCCTTGGCCAAGACACCGCGCCGTGACCACCGGCATACGCTCCAGCATTGCCAGATGGCGGATGAAAGCCAGTATCGCCGCATGGCGGCCTTGGGGATCGGTGTCAATGTTTTCTCCAATCACATCTATTTCTGGGGCGATGAACATCGCACACAGACCATGGGGCCCGACCGGGCAAGACGCGCCAATGCGGCGGCCACGGCCATCCGCCTAGGCGTACCCTTCGCCATACATTCCGACGCCCCGGTCACGCCACTTGGTCCGTTGTTCACCGCTTGGTGCGCGGTCAATCGGTTGACTGCTTCCGGCTATCTGCTAGGCCCAAACGAACGCATAACCGTCGCCGATGCCCTGAGTGCGATCACCCTAGGTGCCGCCTACAGCCTGAAGATGGACCAGGAAATCGGCAGCATCGAAGTGGGCAAGCGAGCGGATTTTGCCGTGTTGGAAGATGACCCAACTGCCATCGCACCGGTAGATCTAAAAGATATTCCCGTGTGGGGAACAGTGTTGGGAGGAAGAATTTTCTCCGCCCGGGATGAGGACTGAATGGCGGTCCCGTTAACAGTGATTGGAGGTTTCCTGGGCGCGGGAAAGACAACATTGTTGAACAACTTGCTGGCCCAAAGAACGGGCCTGCGTTTTGCTGTTGTGGTTAATGATTTTGGTGACCTAGCAGTAGATGGTGACCTGCTGGCGGATCACGAGGGTGAAACTGTAGAACTGGCCAACGGCTGCATCTGCTGCACCATGGGTGACGATCTATTCCTGACATTGATGAAACTGGTGCGTCAAGAGGACCCACCTGAACACATCCTCGTCGAAGCCAGCGGCGTCGCTGACCCCCAGCCCATTACCAATATCGCCGTATTGCACAATGATTTGACCCCGGACGCAGTGATAGTTCTGGCAGACGCGGAGTTGATCGAGGAAAGGGCTGGTGATCAGTATGTGGGTGATACTGTTTTGCGGCAACTTGCTGCCGCCGATTTGATAGTCCTGAATAAATGCGATTTGCTGGACGACTATGATCGGAATGAGGTCATACAATGGCTGGCGAAACAGGTGCCAGAAGCAGCGATAATTCAAGCTCGCCAAGCCCAGGTGCCTACGGAATTGCTGTTAGGTACAGGAAAGCGCGCATCTGCCGGGGGGCCGGATCATCACCATGGCCACGAGGGTGCCTTCAGCTCCGTATCCCTGCTTTTGAGGGAGCCGATGGATGAGGTCAGATTTATGGAAGCCATTGCAACCCTGCCAAAATCCGTTTTGCGTTCAAAAGGAATTGTTCGTTTTCGCCAAAAATCGGGGCGTTGGATTTTTCAACTTGTGGGGCGGCGCCATGAACTCACTCAAGCCATGGACCTTGAGGGCGAAGACCGGCTGGTTTTTCTCGGCACTCCCGATATGCCAGGAGAGACCAAATTGCGAAATTTGATTGGAATTTAAGGAACATACCATGCCCGAACTTTTCGGCGTCATCCCGCCATCCACGACACCTTTTGATGAAACCGGCGATATCGATTTTGACGGCGCCGCAAAACAGATCGACTGGTTGATCAACGAGGGGGCCAGGGGAATCGCAGTGGGCGGCTCCACAGGCGAAGGCCATACTCTGACAGCTGAGGAAGGACGGGACCTGGTCGCCGCCGCGATCGATACCGCCTCGGGCCGCACACCAATTATCGCAGGCATTATATGCGACAGCACCCGAGAAGCAGTACGCCGAGGAAAAATGGTCACCGATTTGGGTCCAGCTGCCTTGCAAGTGACACCGGTGCATTACCTCTTTCGCCCCACCGATGACGCGATGGTGGAGCATTTTCGGACCATGGTTGGTGAGACGGGCCAGAAAATCATAATCTACAACGTTGTGCCCTGGACCTATTTGTCTCCGGAACTACTGATCCGAATTATGACCGAAGTGCCCCAGGTTATTGGCGTAAAGCAATCCGCGGGTGATTTGAAACTTTTTGCCGATTTAATGGCGGATGTGCCCTCTGGGAAGCTGATATTCAGCGCCGTGGATGCCTTGATGTATCCTTCCTACACCCTGGGCGCCCATGGCGCCATTGCCGCTATTTTGACTGCGGCGCCGCGCCATTCGGTCCAATTGTGGGATGCAGTCCAGGCAGGTGATCATACCGTGGCCCACGAACTGCATCTAAAACTGCTCCGATTGTGGAACGCCTTGATGCCCCACGACAACCTGCCAGCAGCCACAAAATTCGCACAAAATCTCCAAGGTGTTCCTTCTGGCCTGCCCCGACAGCCCATGCCGCCAGCAGGCCCGGAGCAACAACAGCGTATCCGGTCGGCTTTGCAAAATCTTGGACTCAGGCTCTAGCCTGCCCGCCGTTCAGCCATCAGATTGCCGTAGTTGCCTAGCAACACCAGTCCACCACCCAATAAAACCCATATTTCTAAGGGTTCACTGTAAAGTATGAGACCTATGGTAGCGATCAAGGGCAGACGAAGGAAGTCCATGGGTGCTACGACGATGGCATCGGCCAGGCTCAGGGCCCGGGCAATGCAAAAATGCGCTGTGAAACCCAGGATGCCCACCAGCACAAGCCACAGACCCGTAACCAATTCAGGCCAATGCAACCCGTTAATGGCTAGCAACAAACCAACCGGCGTCTGCATTAATGCCATATAGAAAAGTATCGTCAGGGGCCGTTCTGTTGGCGCCAAGTGTTTGGTGAACATCATGGAGCCGGCAAATCCCACGGCACCGACCAGCATGACGACCGAACCTACATTCACTGCCTCCAGACCAGGGCGGAGGACAACCAGGACGCCCGAGAAGCCGAGCATAACCGCCGCCAGTCTCATTTTCGTCAACCGTTCGCGTAGGAAAATTGGCGCCAATCCGGCGATCCATAGTGGCGTGGTAAATTCTAGGGCAACCAACTGCGCTAGGGGGATCAAACCCAGAGCGAAAAACCAACTGAACTGACCCACCAGATGTACCATGTTGCGCACAAAATGTACTTTGAGGCGCCGCGTGCGAAATTGCCTAAAACCGCCTCTGCTCAACATGCCAAAGGCAACGATCAGGACCAAACCAATAGCACTGCGAAAAAACATCAACTGATAGACGTCCAGCTCCTTGAGCACCTCGCGCCCCGCCACAGCCATGGTAGAAAAGGAGGCGACGGCACCTAGCATCCAAATCAAGGCACCAAAAGAGTCCGATTGTCGGGTCGTGGCTTGCCCCTGGCTCAAAGTAGCGGCGTCAACGCGGCAGTATACTGCTGCCCATCAGGGCTTGATCCACTGCGCGGGCGCATTGACGGCCTTCTCGTATCGCCCAGACCACCAGGGACTGGCCCCGGCGCATATCGCCGGCCGACCAAACGCCCGGGATTGAGGTAGCGTAGTCGACCGTGTCTGCCTTGACGTTTCCGCGCCTATCCAGCTCTACGCCCAGGTCCTCTAGCATGCCGGTCTTTACCGGGTGCACGAAGCCCATGGCGAGGAGAACCAGGTCTGCTTTTAGCTCGAAGGCGCTCCCAGGCACCTCGTTCATGGTCATGACGCCATTTTGATCCTGGCTCCAAGTGACACGGACCAGTTCCAGGGCTTCAATCTTACCATTCCTCTCATTAATTTTCTTGGTCAAGATGGACCAATCCCGCTCGCAACCTTCGTCATGAGAGGAAGATGTGCGCAGCTTTAGGGGCCAATCTGGCCAGGTCAAAGCCTTGTCCTCCCTTTCAGGTGGCTTGGGCAGGATCTCCAACTGGGTGACCGAGGCCGCGCCATGGCGGTTGGACGTGCCCACACAATCCGAGCCCGTGTCGCCGCCGCCAATCACTACCACATGTTTTCCGCTGGCCATGATTTCAGGGCCTTCGCCCAGAGGTTCGCTATTCAGGCGCCGGTTCTGCTGGGTCAGGAATTCCATAGCAAAGTGCACTCCAGGCAATTCCCGCCCCGGCACGGGCATGTCGCGGGGATGTTCCGCGCCACCAGTCAACACCACGGCGTCGAATTTCTCCTGAATTTCCTCGATAGGAATGGTGATGCCAATATGGCTGTTGGGACGAAACTCTACGCCCTCAGCACGCATTTGCGCCATGCGCCGGTCGATAAAGTGCTTCTCCATCTTAAAATCTGGAATGCCATAACGCATCAAACCACCGATGCGGGCGTTCTTTTCGTATAGCACCACGCTGTGCCCTGCCCGGGCCAATTGCTGAGAACAGGCCATTCCGGCGGGGCCTGAACCCACTACCGCTACGATCTTGCCCGTGCGCCGTTTGGCAATGCGGGGGACAATCCAACCCTCTTGCCAGCCTTTCTCAACAATGGATACCTCGATGGTCTTGATAGTCACAGGTTGGTCGGTAATGTTCAGAGTACAGGCCGCCTCGCAAGGGGCGGGGCAGATGCGGCCGGTGAATTCCGGAAAGTTGTTAGTCGAATGCAGGATACGCAAGGCCTCGCGCCATTCACCCTGATAGACGAGATCATTCCATTCCGGAATAATATTGTTTATTGGGCAACCGTCATGACAGTAAGGAATACCGCAATCCATGCAACGGGCACCCTGCTGCCGGACCTCTGGATCACTCAGAGAGACCGTGAATTCATCATAGTGCTTCAAACGTTCCTTTTCGGGCGCGTACGACTGTTCACGTCGGGCGATCTCTATGAAGCCTGTTGGTTTACCCATACTGCTTACTCACCTGCGACCGCCACTATTTCGTTGGATCGGGACACGGGCTGTGTCCTCGCCTGCATCTCCTGTAAAGCACGGCGGTAATCCACTGGCATCACCTTGACGAAACGCGGCAATTGATCATCCCAATTGTGCAAAATTTCGCGCGCCAGTTCGCTGCCGGTATAACGCATGTGGTTCTCGATCAGACCGCGCAGGCGCTGGGCGTCATAACGGGTCATGTCATGTATCAGATCGACCCGACCATGCGTCTCCAGATCCCCGCCTTGATGGCCTTGGTTCTCCATGACCATGTCCTCGTCCGCGATGGGTTCCAGTTCCACCATGGCCATGTTACATCGCAAATGGAAATCGTGGCTGTCATCTAACACATAAGCAATTCCGCCACTCATCCCGGCAGCAAAGTTGCGGCCTGTGTTTCCCAGGACAACGACGACGCCACCCGTCATATACTCGCAACCATGATCGCCCACGCCTTCGACCACTGCAGTGACACCCGAATTCCGAACAGCGAACCGCTCACCGGCTACGCCACGGAAATAACATTCGCCATCAATGCCACCATAAAGAACGGTATTACCAATTATAATATTTTCCTCCGGTTTGATGGCAGAGACTTTGGGGGGATAAATTACAAGTCGGCCACCGGACAGCCCCTTACCAACGTAATCGTTCGCGTCCCCTTCTAATTCGAAGGTAACTCCAGCCGAGAGAAAAGCGCCAAAGCTTTGCCCCGCGCTTCCGGTAAATTTGGCATGAACGGTGTCGTCATCAAGTCCTGCTTTGCCGTAGCGCTGGGCAATCCGGCCCGACAACATGGCGCCCACTGTACGGTTCGTGTTCTGTATCGGCAGGTCAATTTTGACAGGATCGCAACGTTCAATAGACGGTTCTGCTAGTTCGATTAGCTGATGGTCCAGAGCCTTATCAAGACCGTGGTCCTGATCCTCGCAGTTGTAGATGGCTACCTCTGGTCCGGCGTCAGGTTTATGAAGCAATGGGGTCAAGTCCAAGCCTTTGGCTTTCCAATGATCAACCGCTGTGCGAATTTCTAGGCGGTCCCTCTGACCAATCATCTCGTCGAACCTGCGATAACCCAGTTTAGCCATAAGTTCCCGGATTTCCTCCGCTACATATGTGAAGAAATTGATGACATGCTCCGGTGTGCCCGGGAACAGCTTGCGCAATTCCGGATCCTGGGTCGCAACACCAACAGGGCACGTGTTCAGATGACATTTGCGCATCATGATACAGCCTTGAGAAATCAAGGCCGCAGTGGCGATGCCAAATTCGTCGGCGCCCAACATAGCACCTATCACCACGTCACGACCCGTGCGCAAGCCGCCGTCCACCTGCACCGCAATGCGGCCGCGCAGGCGGTTCATGACCAGCGTCTGATGGGTTTCGGCCAATCCGATTTCCCAAGGACTGCCAGCACTTTGGATTGACGTAATGGGAGAAGCGCCCGTACCGCCTTCATAGCCGGAAATAGTCACATGATCCGCATGCGCCTTGGAAACGCCGGCTGCGACCGTTCCCACGCCCAGTTCAGAGACCAGTTTGACAGAAATTCGTGCTGCCGGATTGACGTTCTTTAGGTCATGAATTAGTTGCGCCAGATCCTCAATGGAATATATGTCATGGTGAGGCGGCGGCGAAATCAAACCTACGCCAGGCGTTGAATGACGCACTCGGGCAATCCATTCATCCACCTTATGGCCTGGCAATTGCCCCCCTTCACCGGGCTTTGCCCCCTGAGCCATTTTGATCTGAATGTCGGAGGCGTTTACCAGATATTCCGCCATCACGCCAAAACGGCCAGAGGCAACCTGTTTGATGCCCGAACGCATGCTATCGCCATTTTCTAAAATACGATATCGTTCGGCCTCCTCACCACCCTCACCACTGTTCGACTTGCCACCAATACGGTTCATGGCGATCGCCAGATTGGTATGCGCCTCCCAACTGATGGAGCCGAAGGACATCGCGCCCGTGGCAAAGCGCTTGAAGATTTCCGTAACCGCTTCCACTTCTTCCAAGGGGACGGGTTCTTCAGCGAACTTGAACTCGAACAGGCCACGTAGATTTTTCAACTTCTTGTCCTGCTCGTTCATACGCCGGGAATAGGCCTGGTATTTAGCATGGTCGCCGGCACGAACAGCGTGTTGAAGTAAGGCGACGGTTTCCGGCGTCCAGGCATGATCCTCGCCCCGCTGGCGATAGGCCAGTTCGCC
>CAZDQC010000002.1:0-2184 GCA_964507245.1 uncultured Rhodospirillaceae bacterium | reverse complement strand
ACGGCCTTGATATAGCGGGTGTTTAGCTCATCTACGGACAGATCTTCGGGCATTTTAGGTCGCAATGAGGCCAGGGTGTCAAAGGCCAGATAGGGATTAATTGCTTCGGCGCCATATCCGGCTAGCAGGCAAAAGTCATGCACCCGACGGGCCTCGCCAGTCTCCACTACCAGACCTACTTCCGTACGCTGGCCGGTACGTATCAGGTGGTGATGGACGCCCGCGGTAGCCAAGAGAATTGGTATAGCGACACGGTCCACATTCACACCCCGGTCCGATAAAATTAGGATGTTATAGGGCCGCTCCACCACTTCCTGTGCCCGTTGGCACAACTCCTCCACGGCCTTCGCCATGCCGGCAGCACCTTCAGACACCGGATAAGTGATATCCAAGGTATAGGTGCGGAAAACTTGACCCACTTGGTTTTCGATCCGCCGTACCCGCTCGAGATCCATATTTGTAAGAACCGGTTGGCGGACCTCCAGGCGCTTCTTGGTGCCGGCGTCATCCGGCTCCAGCAGATTAGGTCGTGGTCCGATGAGGGACACTAGGCTCATTACCAGCTCTTCCCGGATCGGATCGATAGGCGGATTCGTGACCTGGGCGAAACATTGCTTGAAATAATCAAATAACCGTTTGGGCCGATCCGACAACACCGCTAACGGTATGTCCATACCCATGGAGCCAATAGGATCCTGTCCTGTCAGTGCCATTGGCGTCAGGAAGAACTTCGTGTCCTCTTGGGTATAGCCAAAGGCTTGTTGCCGATCCAGCAGGGTGCGGCCATCCGGCGTCATAGGTTCGACTTCGTCAGGTAAATCTTGCAGATGGATTTGCGTGTCATCCAACCATTTCTGGTAGGGCTTGGCCTGAGCCAGAGAGGCTTTGATCTCCTCGTCCCCAATAATGCGGCCTTCCTCCATATCGATCAGGAACATTTTTCCAGGCTGCAGGCGCCACTTCTGCACAATCTTTTCTTCGGGAATGTCCAGTACGCCCACTTCCGAACCCATAATCACTAAATCATCGTCGGTCACTACATAGCGGGCCGGACGGAGACCGTTACGGTCCAGAGTGGCACCAATCTGCCGCCCATCGGTGAAGGCGATAGCTGCGGGGCCATCCCATGGCTCCATTAGGGCAGCATGGTATTCGTAGAACGCACGTCGATCATCATCCATCAAGGCATTATCGTTCCACGCCTCGGGTATCATCATCATCATGGCATGAGAGAGAGAATAGCCGCCAGCCACTAAGAGCTCGAACGCATTGTCGTAAGTCGCCGAATCCGAGACACCGTCGCCGATCAGCGGCCATAATTTATCCAAATCGTCGCCCAGTACAGCTGAGGCCATGGTCTGCCGACGCGCTGCCATCCAGTTGATGTTGCCGCGCACGGTATTAATTTCGCCGTTGTGGCACAGGAAGCGAAAAGGCTGCGCCAGTTTCCAGGATGGGAAGGTGTTGGTTGAAAAGCGCTGATGCACCAGAGCGAGGGCAGATTCCATTCGCGGGTCCTGCAGGTCGAGATAATAGTTAGACAGATTGCCCGACAACATCATGCCTTTGTATACAATGGTCCGACAGGACATGGACGTCATGTAGAAGGCATCAGCCTTGTCCACGCCGCTGTTCCAAACTTCCCGATGACATTGTTTGCGTATGACGAAAAGTTTACGCTCAAAGGCGTCTTGATCCGGCGTATCCGGACCACGACCAACAAAAAACTGCCGGATTCTGGGTTCATCCGGTCCCACACTTTCACCCAGAAAACTGTTGTCGACTGGGACGTCACGCCAGCCAAGGCAAATTTGCCCTTCGGCCAAAGTAATCTTTTCGACCGCAGCAACACATAGGTCGGCGGTGTCCTGAATTTGGGGTAAGAAGAGCATGCCGACGCCGAACTCGCCGGGAGGCGGCAGGTCAATTCCTTTCGCAGCGCAGTCTTCACGGAACAAACGATCTGGAACTTGCAGCAGGATACCGGCCCCATCACCGGCCAGCGGATCAGCGCCGACGGCGCCCCGATGGTCCAGGTTGACCAGGATTTGTAACCCCTGACGAATAATATTGTGACTTTTGCGGTTTTTAATATTAGCTAAAAAACCGACGCCACAGTTATCGTGCTCGTTTTCCGGGGTGTATAAGCCTTGTGGCTCGGGCAAGCCCCTTACTTTCATATCT
>CAZDQC010000001.1:52711-78571 GCA_964507245.1 uncultured Rhodospirillaceae bacterium | reverse complement strand
CACTGAATTGACTCAAATAATTTTCAGCCGAATACAGACCGCGGTCACCTTGATCATCAAATCCGGATCGAAAGATGGCGGCGTCAATATCCGCGGCAGGCAACCCCGTGACTTCGGATAAAATCCGCAACCGTTCGTCAAAATCATAACGGCACAGAACACCATCCATATCAAATATTACCAATTCAATATTGGATTGCAAAAATCGGGCTCCTTTGGTTTGCCTAACATACCTCGGTTTGATGCCTGCGTTGTTGACCCGAATTTCGATATTGCCAGACTAGATTAAGACATCTTGCCGCGCTTATCCATCACCGGCATTGATGTTTGATGCTCTTGCACACTGCCCACCGAGGTCAAATCCTTCCCCCGGGTGAGGCCCCATCATACTCGCAAGAATTGATAATATCTTTGCTGCTTTGCTCCGCCATAACCTAGGCGATAAACATTCACAACGCTCGGTCGTTGCCGATGACAACCGTCCAATAGAAAAATCATGGCACTCCTTTACAGGATCGCGCCGACGGTCCAGGGAACAAATTCGTCCGCGCCGATGCCCAATTTTTCTGATTTTGACAGTTCGCCCGAAGCTGTCGAGACAATCAAGTCGAAGATATCCTGCCCCATTTCTTGGATGGTCGCTTCACCATCAACGATACGGCCGCAGTTGATATCCATGTCGCCAGCCATGCGATCAAACATGGTGGTATTCGTCGCCAGTTTCAGGCAGGGCGTCGGTTTGCATCCAAAGACAGAGCCGCGGCCCGTCGTGAAACAGGTGATGTTGGCTCCGCCTGCCACCATTCCGGTGATGGAAGCCGGGTCATAGCCGGGAGTATCCATGAAGACAAAACCTTTTTCGGTAATCTTTTCCGCATATGGGTAGACATCAACAAGGTTAGTGGTACCGCCCTTGGCCGCCGCTCCGAGGGACTTTTCCAGGATTGTGGTCAAGCCACCCGCCTTGTTTCCTGGCGATGGATTATTGTTCATCTCCGCCCCCAGTGCAGAGGTATAGTTTTCCCACCAATGGATATGTTCAATGAGCTTTTCACCGACCTCCCTACTGACGGCACGGCGTGTCAACAGATGTTCGGCGCCGAAAATTTCCGGTGTCTCGGCCAGACAGGCGGTGCCTCCGTGACGCACCAAAAGATCCGCCGCTGCCCCCAAGCCGGGATTTGCTGAGATCCCGGAATATGCGTCAGATCCGCCGCATTCCATGCCCAGAATCAATTCGCTGACCGGGATGGTTTCCCGCTTGACCCTGTCTGCATCGGCCAGCATATCCTCTATCAAGCTAATGCCGTATGCCACGGTTTTTTCTGTGCCCCCTGAATCTTGTATAGTGAAGGCATGAAGTTTATCTGATGCGTTTAGTTTTTCTGCCTCCATCATGGCGCCAATTTGGTTTGCCTCACACCCCAAACCCAATAGCAAATTAGCCGCGAAATTAGGGTGTTTGGCATAGCCAGAAATGGTCCGCTGAATGTAGTTCAGGCCGATACCGGCACAGCCACCGCAGCCGTAGTCATGGGTCAAAGCAACAACCCCATCTACATTGGGATAATCCTCCAGTACATCGCCCCTGAAATGGTCGGCAATCATGCGAGCTGCCGTAGCGGAACAATTCACTGACGTAAGCACACCGATGTAATTGCGCGTAGCGACACTACCATCCGGACGGCGAATACCCTGAAAGGTGGCACGCCTATGTTCAGGTACAAAATCAACCGGTGCCACATTGGCACCGTACATGTAGTCTCGGTTGAAGTCCTTGACCATGACGTTATGAGTATGAACGTGATCGCCCGGCCTGATATCTATGCTGGCAAAGCCAATGATCTGATCGTATTTTCGCACGGGCTCGTCCTGGGCGATGACCTTGGTGGCGATTTTATGCCCGGCCGGAATAGGGTCCTTCGCCGTCACCCCCTCACTGGCCAAGTGGTCGCCTTGAGCAATATCATCCCGGGCCACGATCACGTTATCTTCGGGATGTAGGCGGATCGTGGTTGATTGCTGGTCGGTCATTGAAATCTTCCTTAGGTTGACGCCATAGTGGGTGAAATGTACCGCATTAGGAAAAGGTCGGACAATGCCGTTGGATTCGCAAGTCGAATATGTTTTAGGGCTGGTTGCCAAATCGGCCTATCCAGAATTTCACACGGTATCGCCCGAAGAAGCGCGGGAAATTTTTGAACAAACTGCCCCGGCACTAAATATCCGGCCGGAGAATGTCTATCGTTCTGAAGATCGTTGGATCAATGGGATCGGCGGCGATATTCCCATCAGAATTTACACACCCCATGCGCCTGCTGCTCACGAGAAATTACCCATATTGGTATTTTACCATGGCGGGGGATTTGTCATTGGCAGTCTGGATAGCTACGACAGTTTATGTAGGGCTTTGGCCAATCGGGCGAAATGCATCGTCATCTCGGTAGATTATCGACTGGCGCCGGAACAAAAATTCCCGGCCGCTGTTGATGATGCCTTGGAAGCCTATCAGTGGGTCGCTGATCACGCACATGAATTAGATGGGGACGCCACACGCCTTGCAATTGCGGGAGATTCGGCCGGCGGTAATATTACAGCAGTTACCGCCATCAGAATTCGTGACGAGGGTAAAGTCGCTCCCCTGTTGCAGGTGCTAATCTATCCGGTTCTTGACGTCACGCCGGAACGCCCCTCACACCATGAATTTGCCGAAGGCATGTTGTTAACACGCGACAATATCCTATGGTTCTACGACCATTACATGAATATGCTCGATGATGTAGAAAACCCGCACTTGTCGCCGATCCTTACTAAGGATCTTTCAGGCCTGGCGCCGGCGCTCGTCATCGTTGCCGGCCATGATCCTCTGCGTGACGAGGGTATTGAGTACGCAGGGCGCCTGAAGGAGGCAGGTGTTGCGGTAGAATTCTGCAATTACGAGGGCATGGTCCACGGGTTCTTATCCTTTGCCGATGCGGTTGACCAAGGCATGACGGGAATAGAACATGTGGCTAGAGCCTTACGTGGCGCCTTCTCGGCCAACTGAAATGACTTGACCTTCAGCGAACCATTTTAGTGTGCTGGAAGCTTTTGTTAACAGCCAGCCAATTAGCGCCTAAACCAGCTTAAAGAATGTTAAGCACGCTTTCCGGTGGGCGTCCGAGGGCGGCCTTGCTGTTAGCCAGTACAATTGGACGCTCGATCAATATTGGATTGGCAACCATTGCATCAATCAATTCCCTTTCACTCAGATCGTCGTCTGCCAATCCGTTCTCTTTATATACTTCCTCCGTATTGCGCATTAACCCGCGTGGCTCAAGGCCAAGTTTACCCAATATCTCCATTAACGTCGCAGCATCAGGCGGAGCCTTCAGGTATTCGATGATGGTGGGTTCGACACCATTGTCCCGCAGCAGTTGCAAGGTCTGACGGGATTTAGAGCAGCGGGGGTTGTGATAAATAGTAACGGACATAAAAGCCTCTCTTTTGTTCGTTAATGAAAATCTAGCAAAGCGGCCTTTCAATTGACACCGCAAACGCGCTAAACCGGGCAAAGAATTTCCAGATTAACGTAAGGAATATCGCATGAGTGTGGATGTGCCCGCCGGATTCCGGCCGGTTCCCCAAACGAATACCTTCGAGACGTTCGTAGGTCCTCTTTATGAAAAACGGGATGGTGACGATTACATTTGTGGATTTCGCGCGGCCACTCATCATGGTAGCCGCCGGGGTGTCGTCCATGACGGCATGTTATTCACATTTGCCAATCACGCCCTAGGTAACATGGTGTGGGAGCGCTTCAAGGACCAACCCTGCGCCACTGTAACCTTGAATGTGGACTATCTAACTGGCGCCTTATCGGGCAACTGGATCGAGTGCGTAGGCAATATTACACGCGAAACTCGCTCCCTAATATTTATCAAGGGACAATTGACGATCGATGGCCAGAACATCATGACCGCCTCGGGTATTTGGAAAAAACTTAGTGCTGATTAAACCGTTTTTCTTGACGGCTCCAGATCGTCAAACAAGGGATCGCGCTTTTCCTGCTTGGCCACAAAGGCTTCCCCCAGATCAGCACGCGACAACATGGCGGCGTTCCAAGTGGCAACGTAGTTCAAGCCATCTTGGATGGAATGATCTCGGGCATAGTTCAGCATCTCCTTGTTGCCCACAGTAGCCACGGGGCTTTTCGAGGCGATCTCTCGCGCTATATCCATGACACCGGCCAATAGGGCAGCCTTGTCGACGAAAACTTGGTTGACCAAGCCCCATTCCCGCGCTTCCGGCGCCAACATACGCCGGCCCGTGTAGGTTAACTCGCGCGCGATCCCATAGGGCAACATTTGCGGTAGACGTTGGAGGGTGCCCACATCTGCCGTCATGCCGATGTTCGTTTCCTGGATGCAGAAGAATGCATCCTCGGTGCAATAACGCATATCGCAGGCGCTGATTAGATCTATGCCACCACCAATACAAGCACCCTGAATGGCCGCCAGAACTGGAAGGCGGCAACGATCCAACACAGACATAGTCTCTTGCATGTTTAGGATGGTACGGCGCAACACCTCGGCCTTGCGAGCGGGCTCCCCTCCGGTTGCCGTAAGCCCGGTGGCAAAATCATTCAGATCAAGGCCGGACGTGAAATGTTTCCCTTCCCCAGATAGTACAACAACCCGTGCTAAAGGGTCATTTTCGATTTCACCAAATATCTTCACCATCTCGGGCCAGAACGCCTTGTTCATGGTGTTAAATTCGGCGCCGCGGGTTAACTCCACATGAGCGATGCCATTTTCAATTTTCAGGCACATAGTTTCGTACGCCATCGGATCCTCCAGCGGTAGAAATTTTATTTGTAATAACACAGCCCCGCGATCCCACAAAACAGCAGGCGTGGTATGCTGCAGGTATCGATTCCCTATTCGCAGATATCCACAGTAATGCATCTCAATTCAAAATATCTCATGAGCAGTTGATTGGACCTTGAGACACGCGAGGTCCTCATCGAAGTCCCAGCTGCAGGAGCGGCTTGCCTGGACGAAAACTGATCCAAAGCCGAAAGGTATTGTAGGCACGGTAGGTTACGGGGCCAATATCTCGAAGGTCTTTGAAGCGGGCTCTGCCCAAGCCAGGGCATTTAACCACAAAAAAACTCGCTCCAATCATGATCGAAGTCAGCACCCTGATTCAGCGGCAGAAAAACTGAAAAAAGAAAACTACGCGGAATTATAGGATGACAGCTGAGTTCATGAATTTGCCAAATCTTGATGATGTCCGAGCTGCCGCCGATCGCATTGCAGGTTTAGTGCGCCGCACACCGCAAATTTCTGCCAAATTTTGCCATGATGCTCTGCCAGGCAATTTACCATTAAATCTGAAGTTAGAATGCTTACAAGTTTCGGGCTCCTTCAAGGCACGGGGGGCCATGAGCAAACTGACAACACTGAATGACGAAGCAAAGGAACGGGGCCTAATTACTGCATCCGGCGGAAACCACGGATTGGGTGTTGCCTATGCCGGGCACTCGGCCGGCGTACCGGTCACCATATATCTTCCTGGAAACACTCCACACTCAAAGGCTGACCAATTGAGGCGCTGGGGTGCAGAGGTGCGGTTCCACGGCGACGTTTGGGATGATGCCAACCGCGAGGCCGTTGCTGTAGCGGAGAGTGACGGAAAAACCTACATCCATCCCTTTGCCGACCCAGACGTAATCGCCGGCCAGGGCACGATCAGTCTGGAAGCTCTGAACGACGCGCCGAACACAGATATATTGTTCGCGTCCATCGGCGGCGGTGGCTTGATATCCGGCACGGCCATGGCGGCTAAAGCCTTGAAGCCCGACATCAAAGTAATCGGAGTGGAACCGACAGGCGCACCGACCTTGCGGGAAAGCGTTGCCGCCGGAGAGCTGGTGGAGTTACCGGCAATACACACAGAAGCAAACACCCTAGCGCCACGGCGCAGCGAAGAGATCAATCTGGCACTTATCCAGAAGAACGTGGATGAAATCGTCTTGGTGACCGACGAGCAGATGCGGGATGCAGCTCGTTGGCTGTGGCGAGAATTCGGCATCGGCGTAGAACTGTCCGCCGCAGCCTCCATTGCTGCCCTGCAGTCAGAAGCTTTTTCACCTGACGGGGGAGCAGTTTGTACCGTACTCGTCTGCGGCGCCGGCAAAGACGGCATAAGCTGAAATGAATGCACCTAGTTCCAAAGCGGATGAAAAATTTCGCATCTTAAGCGAGGTATTCGGATTTTCCCGGTTCCGACCTGGTCAGGCCGAGGTCATCGATACCCTTTTGGACGGCCGCAGTACCTTGGCAGTGATGCCCACAGGGGCAGGCAAATCCATGTGCTTTCAAGTACCGGCGCTAGCACTGGACGGTTTGACTATCGTCGTCTCACCTCTAATCGCCTTGATGCAGGACCAAGTCACCGCATTGCAACTAGCAGGCGTTTGCGCTGAGACTATCAATTCGGGTAAGGACCGGTTCGAGAATGTGGAGATCTGGCACCGGGTCGCAGCGGGCGAAGTCTCGATCCTGTATCTATCGCCTGAACGGCTGATGACCGAGCCCATGTTAGCCGCTGTTTCCAACCTACCTATATCCCTGTTCGCCGTGGATGAGGCCCATTGCATCTCCCAATGGGGCCCAGCTTTCCGGCCTGAATATGCCGGTCTATCAAGGTTGCGGAAGTTGTTTCCGAACACCCCAATCATCGCGCTGACTGCCACGGCGGACGCCGTTACCCGCCGGGATATCGTTGACAAGCTATTGGATGGCAACGCTAGCATCTTTGTCCAGGGTTTCGACCGGCCTAATATCCGCTTGGGCGTGGCCTCCAAGCAGGATTGGAAATCTCAGATGCTGGCCTTCCTGTCACGGCATAGGGGAAAAAGCGGGATTGTCTACTGCCTCTCGCGCAAAAAGACGGAAGAAACCGCCACCTATCTTGCCGCCCAAGGAATACCCGCCCTGCCCTACCACGCAGGCTTAGAATCCTCGCAGCGAGAGCGCAATCAGGACCACTTCATGGCAAAAGACGGCGTGGTCATGGTAGCCACGATTGCCTTTGGCATGGGCATCGACAAGCATGATGTCCGCTTCGTTCTACATATTGACCTGCCCAGCAGCTTGGAGGCCTATTATCAGGAATTTGGCCGCGCCGGCCGCGACGGCGTACCGGCAGAAGCCCTGATGCTTTATGGCCTCGGGGATATCCGCCTGCGCCGCATGTTCATCGAGGACGAGGGCGGCAACGATGACCGTCGCCGCCAGGAACATAAGCGTCTGGATGCCCTGCTGGCCTACTGCGAGGCGCCTACCTGCCGACGGCAAACGCTGCTAGCCTATTTTGGTGAGGAACGCCAACCATGCGGCTATTGCGACTTATGTCTGGACGCGCCCGAAGCCGTTGATGGCACCGATCTGGCTCGCTTGGCCCTCAGTATCATCCACGATACCGGCCAGCGATTTGGCGCGGTCCACCTTGTGGACGTCCTTATCGGGGCTAAAAACGAAAAGGTGCGCAAGTTTGGCCACGACCGCCTGGATGGCCATGGCAGAGGAAAGCAGTTGGGAAAGGCGGCCTGGCGTTCGATACTCAGACAATTGGTGGCGGGGGGGCATTTGCACTTAGACCTGGAAGGTTTTGGTGGCCTAGTCCTAGAGGGTCGTGGCTGGGAGATTATCGAGGGCAAAGAACGTTTTCGCTACCGCCCCGACGCTGCGCCCTTGCCCAAAGGCACCGGCAAACACCGCAACAAAACCGTTGCAGTGGTCGAGGGAGAGGTGGATTTGTCCGGCCGAGATCAAGAACTTCTCATTGAGCTAAAGTCCCTTCGTTCCCAAATATCTAGGTTGCGCGGCATACCGGCCTATATAGTGTTTAATGACCGTTCGCTCGCCGATATGGCTCGACAACGTCCGGCTACCGAAGCGGAGTTCGCCGCCGTACACGGGGTCGGTGAAGCAAAACTAAAGAAGTTCGCGGATGAATTCCTTGCCCTGATTGCAGAGCACAATTGAAGCGTCAAACCACTCGTGGCGAAGAGCATCCAATCCTTTAGGACCAGATTTCGTGAATTATTAGTATAAATGATTAACGCTTTAAATTTTCCATGCCGAATGCATGGCCGTGATGCCACCCGACAGGTTTCGAAATTCAACGCGCGACAATCCGGCGTTTGATATCATCTCAGAAAATGCATTTTGACATGGAAATGTCCTAATACTCTCAGCCAAATAACGGTAGGATTCTTCGTCTTTCACAACCAAACGCCCCAACCGTGGGACGACATTAAGGGAATACTTGTCATAGATAGGCTCGAGTCCAGGCAAATCAATTCGGGAAAATTCTAGACATAAGAACCGGCCACCCGGTCGCAACACGCGGCAAATTTCGCGTAACACTGCATCTTTCTCTGTCATATTGCGTATACCAAATGCACAGGTCACCACATCCATAGAAGCACTTGGCAGAGGCAGTTCCTCCCCATTTGCGCAAACCCACTGAATGTTACCTGAAAGATTTCGTCGTTCTGCCCTTCCAATCCCGACCGAAAGCATCTCCTGGTTGATATCAGCAACAGTCACATGGCTACCGCCGGACTTGAGAAACCTGAAGGCTATATCCCCTGTACCACCTGCTAGATCCAGCACTCGCATGTTTGGTCGAGGCCTAAGCCATCCAACGAATGCAGCTTTCCAATGACGGTGCAGACCAGCCGACATGAGGTCATTCATGACGTCATAACGTCGGGCAACAGAGTCAAAGACCCCGCGTACTCGCCGCGACTTTTCTGATTTCGGCACCTGCCGAAAACCGAAATCTGTACTTGTCTCCATCTAAATTGGGCTCTTTTGTCCATACCCAGCTATGCCGAAGCACAATAGCACTATAAATAGCAGCCACCACAATGTTCGGATATCCTGATTTCATGCCCGAATTACCAGAAGTCGAAACTGTGTGCCGTGGATTGGAAAGTCCGCTTGTTGGACACCAACTGACTAAGGTCATCCAGCGACGACCGGATTTGCGATGGCCTTTGCCCAAAAATTTTGCAGAACGCCTTCAAGGTCGCACCGTTAAGCGACTATATAGGCGCGCCAAATTTATCCTCGCCGACCTTGATGATGATTACGTCTGGATGACGCATCTGGGCATGTCTGGAAGGATGTTTGTTCACGAGGAACCGGCGCCGATACTCGGCAAACATGACCATATTTCCATCGAAACCAGCGGGGGAAACACAATAATTTTCCAGGATCATCGACGTTTTGGAATGATGGACCTGGTTATCGAAAAGAACTTGAAGGACCATCGTCTATTATCTGGTCTGGGACCTGAACCCCTCGGCAATAACTTCAATGGCATGACCTTGTCGGATGCGCTTCGCGGCCGACGGACACCAATCAAGTCGGCATTGCTTAATCAAAAAATCGTTGCCGGGCTTGGCAACATCTATGTCTGCGAGGCACTGTTTCATTCCGGCATTTCCCCGCGGCGGCTAGCGACCTCGATCCCAGGTCGACGAGCCGAGAGGTTAACCTCAGCCATCCGGGACGTCCTTACCAAAGCCATCGCCAAGGGCGGCTCAACTCTTCGCGATTACGTACAGGCATCTGGTGAGTTGGGTTACTTCCAGCACGAATTCTCTGTTTATGGCCGTGAAGGCCAACCCTGCACAAGTTGCGCCAAGCCAGTTTCGCGCTTGGTACAGGCCGGTCGTTCGACATTCTTTTGTTCAAATTGCCAGCGATAGGAATGATATAGTTGCTCTAATAATGCTGCAAAAACGAAAGTTGGGAGTTACCTATGAGCAAAGTCCTGGTGGACGTCAACGGGCCTGTGCGGACCGTCACATTAAACCGACCAGAAAAACGCAATGCATTGGATACCGAAACTCTGGATGGAATGATCGCAGCGTTTCCGAACGAACCGGGGCCTGAAGAGCGGGTCGCCGTCGTACGCGCTAATGGACCGTCTTTTTGTTCCGGCATGGACCTTAGTGCAAAGGTGGCTGGTCTGGGGCAACCTACGTCTATTGAAACCATGCTGCGAGGGATAGAGGTTTACCCTCTACCAGTCGTAGCGGTGGTACATGGCCCAGCAATCGCGGGTGGCAATGAATTGGCGCTGCACTGTGATTTCGTCGTAGCTAGCACAACAGCAATATTTGGTATGTCACTATCACAAATTGGTCTTGCGCCAACCTGGTTTCTTGCCAAAAAGCTGATGGAAGTTGCAGGTCCCGTCGCAGCGAGAGAAATTCTATTGCTTGGTGATCCGTTACCGTCAAAACGCCTTTACGATCTTGGAGTAATTGCCCGCGTTGCGGAACCGGACGCATTACAGGACGCAGCGCAAGGCATTATCGACCGGCTAGCTGCCAACGCCCCGCTTTCGCTGAAAAACATGAAGGCAATGTTGGTGCGGCAGATGGCGTTCCGTGACACGACGGAATACGACGACCTAAATTCCGAGGTGAAAAAAATAAGTGCATCCGCCGATGCTATGGAAGGGATCCAGGCACGGCTCGAACGGAGAGAACCGGCATTCCGTGGCGAATAAGAGCCCAGGAATGTCTAAAAAGTTCAAATACTTTGATACCTTTTAGCATCGGAGGAAATAAATTCCCTACCGGCCCATTAAAATTACTAAGAACGATTAATCATCATTACTCTAATGGGGTACTGTCCCTATTCTAATTGTTCAATCGCAGCTTTTATTCTTGCGCGTTCTTGGCTCTTATTTGGCAGCAGATCATGCAGTCGCTCCCAGCGTATGATCGCTTTAGATCGTCGGCCTGCGGCTGCATCCGCCATGCCAAGGAACCAAAGGGCCTGCCTATTGTCAGGCTGCAAGACTTCAAGTTTCCGCAGCATCGCTAACGTCGATTCGGGGATGGGTTGATCGGGTGTCATCAACCCAATCAAAATTGCCACCTGTGCATCCAATGGCCCTGGGTCCCTAGGACGCAGATCGACGGCTCGCCCATATGCCTTGGCTGCTTCAGTACTCTTCCGAAGCACACCGTAAGCTCGACCGAGCCGCATCCAGCCGTCAAAATCGTCTGGTTGATCTTCCAACCGATCGGCTAGGCGCTGCACCATCGACTGGATGAACTCCTGGCGGTCGGACGGCGACATTTTTGCTGCTTCAGCTATTGCTGCACGATCCGGGCCAGGACTTATTCTTTTCCCTGACTGGGACGAGATCCGCGCAGATGGTGTCACCGATTGTGCTAAGGATACCAGATGTTCTTCCGCATCAATGCCAAGTTGTTGTGCAACTCGTCGGATCTGTTTCCCCAACTCTTTCCGGTTTTCGCTGTCGGGCGAAAGCTTTCCGTATAGCCCCAACCATGCATCAAAAGCGTTCTTCAAACGGCCAGCCTGAAGATCAGCGAGACCCATAAAATATTGTACCGGAAGGCTTTGTGGCGCCAAATCCCGTGCCTTGGTAAAGGCAATCAATGCCTCCGTTGTGATTATTCCTCCAGCACCCTTCGTCAAAACATCACCGAGAGCAACGAGCAACTCCGCGTCCTTTTCAGATAATTCAATCGCCCTGCTGAGCGCCTTAGCGGCTTCTTCATATTGCCCCATGGTGGCTAGGGAGCGGCCAAGCAACCTCCAACCATCTAGATCATCCGGTTGGTTGCGAAGTCTTTTGGCTAGACGCTCTACCATCCCCTGGATTTGGTCACTTTGGTCACTCGAAAGTACCTGGTTTGGTGTAGCGGGGTTTTGCCGACTGGCTAAGGGTTGATCCGGCTGGGAAGGTCGCCCCAAATGGACATAAAGCATCAAGGTCAAAGCCGGTAAAAGTAATGCTACCAATACCGCCGTTAAGGCAGAGGGTGCGGCAGGTGCCTTCTCGGGGCCTTGTCGTTCCCCTGCACGCAAAATACGTCGCTCAATTTCCCGTTTAGCTTCTTCCGCCTCCTCTGCCGTCAGTTCATCCGCTGACAATTCAAGATCAACTTCGCGCAATTGGTCGCTGAATACTTCCAAATCGTGTTCCAGCCGTGTGCCGGAAAATTTTCCTGGACGCAATAATGGCCACAAAATTGGAAGCACGGCGATCAAAGTCAGGGCGCCAACGGCAATCCAAAGGGTCATGCCGAATCCCTGTTTTTCATCATACTCCTAAGGCGATCTTGTTCTTCATTACTCAAGGGATCACCAGAGATTGCAACGATATCCCTCCTGCGTCGATACCAGAGGACAATGAGAAGTATTGATATTGCGAGGAAAATAGCAGGCGCCGCCCATAGCGGAATGGTTCCGGACTTCAAAGGGGGTTGCAACAGGACCCAATCTCCATACCGGTCAACAACAAACCGTATAACCGCTTCGTCGTCATCGCCGGCGGAGATACGGTCACGTACCAGTATACGAAGGTCACGAGCTAGGGATGCATTTGAATCCTCGATGGATTGATTTTGACAAACTAAACAGCGGAGCTTCTTGTGAATGACCCGCGCCCGTGCTTCCAGTATTGGATCATCAAGCGGTTTATCGACAGCGACCGAATGAGCCGGCAATGCAAATACCATTGACAGAAGCAACGCAAATAAAGTGTTTCGAAATTTTTTTATCAGCATTGAACGGCATCGCCTTTTCTCAATGCTTCGATCGCCGGCATGAATTTCTCTTGCAAATCACGCTCCATGACCGGTCCAATATGTTTGCAGACGATCTTGCCTTCTGAACTAATAATGAATGTCTCAGGCACTCCGTATACACCCCAATCAATACCAACACGGCCTTTCAGGTCGGCGCCGACACGGTCATAAGGATCACCATGACGGCGCAGCCACGCCACGGCGGCATCACCTCCGTCCTTATAATTCAGACCATGAACTGGCACCACGCCTTCGCGGTGGAGTTTCATAAATAGCGGATGTTCCGCCACGCAAGACATGCACCAAGATGCGAAAACATTAACCAACGAAACCTGGCCCTGCAGGTCAGTGGTCTTTAGACCTTTTTGCCGCTCAGGTAGGGCCGGCAAATCAAATTGCGGCACTTCTTTCCCAATGAGAACCGATGGGATCTCCTTGGGACTTAGACCTAACCCAACAAATAAGAACCCACCAATAATAAGGGCAATCACCAGAGGGATTAAACTTGGCCAAAAAGACCTGGGCCCTGCATCAGTTTTTGTCGCCATTTTGGTACCAAAAATTAGTCACTAGCCGCCACTGGCACGGCGTTCCTTCGCACACTACGGGGCCCGCGACGGGCAGGGGCACCAACTCGATGACGGCGATCAGTCAAGGAAACCAAACCACCAAAAACCATGATCAAGGCACCCAGCCAGATCCAATGTATCATTGGCTTGTAGTAAAACCTGGTGGACCAGGCTCCGTCATCGGTCGGATCACCAATTACGGCATAAAGATCGCCACTCCAGCCAGTACGAATTGCCGCCTCGGTCGTATCCGTCGGTGGATCCGGGTATTTGCGTGATTCCGGTTTCAGAAATGCTACCTGCGCTCCATCCTGTGTTACCCGAAATGTACCGCCGACCGCTGCATAGTTAGGCCCCTTAAATTGAGCCGCCCCCACGAACTTGAAATCGAAGGCACCTACTGACACGCTTTCTCCAGGGCGCATAATCTGAAGTTTTTCCACTTGCCAGGCAGACGAAGCAACAATCCCTATGATCACCACCCCAGCGCCCGCATGTGCGAACGTCGTCCCCCATGCAGATCGTGGTGAACGTCGAAACCGCCGCCAGCTTTCAATTGCCGGAACCCTAAATATACGCATGCGATGGGCCGCCTCCTCCAGAGCCGCGGCGATCATCCAGACGCCCAGTGCCAAACCCGGAATTGCCAACCAGGGTCCGTCAAAAGCTAGTGCCAGAGTTAAAAGTAGAGCAATGACTGCAGCAACGATTGCAAATTTTAACCTCTGAACCGCGCCAAGGAGATCAGCTCGTTTCCAGCGCAACATTGGTCCGATAGCCATGAACATGAGAGCTGGCAACATTAACAATCCGAAAGTCGAATTGAAGTACGGCGGCCCTACTGTAATTTTTTCTCCCGTGAGGGCATCCAAGAACAAGGGATAAAGCGTGCCCAAAAGAACAGTGGCGCAGGCCGTCGACAAAACAAGGTTATTAAACACCAATGCGCCCTCGCGGCTAACTGGAGCGAAAAAGCCACCACCTTTCATGGATGGCGCCCGAATGGCGTAAAGGGTCAAGGAGCCGACAATGGCGACCAGAAGAAAGGCCAATATGTAGACCCCACGAGCCGGGTCAGTGGCAAAGGCGTGGACTGAAGTCAAGACACCTGAGCGAACTAGAAATGTACCTAACAAGCTGAGGGAAAAGGTTAGGATGGCAAGAAATACTGTCCAATTCTTCAAGCTATCCCGCTTTTCCACGACGACCGAAGAATGCAAAAGTGCTGTCCCTGCAAGCCAAGGCATGAAGGACGCATTCTCCACTGGATCCCAAAACCACCAGCCGCCCCACCCTAGTTCGTAGTATGCCCACCAGGAACCAAGCGCGATGCCCACTGTCAAAAAACACCAGGCAGCAAGGGTCCATGGTCTCACCCACCTCGCCCATGCCGCATCTACGCGTCCTTCAATCAAGGCCGCCACGGCAAAAGAAAAGGCCATGGAGAAACCGACATACCCAAGATACAGAAATGGCGGATGAAAAGCTAATCCGGGATCCTGCAAAAGTGGATTGAGACCTTGCCCATCAATCGGCACCGGAAATAGTCTTTCAAACGGGTTTGATGTGAACAACACGAACGCCAAAAACCCGACGCTAATCATTGCCTGTACAGAAAGAACACGAGCCCGAAACTCTGCTGGTAGATTTCCGCCAAAAAGAGCGACGGCCGCACCAAATAAGACGAGGATCAATAACCACAACAAAAGCGACCCTTCATGATTGCCCCATACTCCGGAGATTTTATAAAGCAATGGCTTTGCAGAATGGGAGTTGGTCGCAACGTTCAGCACTGAAAAATCGGATGTGATGTACGCATACATCAAAGCGCCAAAGGCAAAGGCGACAAGAAATAATTGAACGAATGCTGCAGGTCGGGCCAAGCCTATCCAACCGAAATCGCCACGCCATGCTCCCAACAAGGGAAAAACAGCCTGGACCAAAGCGACCGACATCGCCAGTACAAGTGAGAAATGTCCCAGTTCAGCAATCATGATCCGACGTGACACAGTTCCGATAGCATTAGGCTACCCTGTTTGGCAAAGGCCGGCCTGCAAAGTGGGCCAGCAGATTGTCGATAGTCAAATTTCCCATGTCCGTTCTGGTCTCCATGGTAGCGCTAGCGTGATGAGGTTGAAGAACGACTGAATCCATTGCCAACAAAGCTTCGGGCACATTGGGTTCATCGGCAAATACATCCAATCCAGCGCCCGCTATTTCGCGATGGATCAGCGCCTTGACCAAGGCATCCTCGTCAACAACACTGCCTCGGGAGATGTTGATCAAGTAGCCCCTTTTCCCCAATGCGGATAGGACATCGCCGTTGATCAGATTTCGGGTCTCTTCCCCCCCAGGGCAGGTGAGTGCCAAAACGTCACTCGCCTCCGCCAATTGGATAATGTTAGAGAAATACGAATACCTAACATCATCTCTTTTCGACCGGTTATGATAGGCGATAGACATTCCAAAAGCCTCAGCACGGTTGGCTAACTGCCGCCCAATGCGGCCCATGCCTACAATGCCCATGCAACGACCACGCGGTGAATCTGTCAGATCCATAAACCCGTCATTTATCCATTTTCCAGAGCGCACATATTTGTCGCCACTTACGACTCTTCGCAAAGTTGCTAGAATTAGCGCCATACCTAGGTCTGCCACGCAATCAGTTAGAACGCCCGGCGTATTGGTTACTGCAATTCCGTGGTTGAGGGCATACTCTACATCAGCGCCATCGTAGCCAACGCCAAAACATGCGACGATTTCGAGATTTGGCATCAAATCCATAAAGTTCGCATGGACCTTGGCAAATCCTGGCATAGCAATGCCACGAATATCCTCTAACCGGTTGTTGAATTCATCAGGTCGCTCTGTTTCATGCTGCAGAACAATCAAGTCAAATTCTTCCCGAGCCCGATCTACAATCCAGGCAGGGATTGGTTCAATCAACAAAACGCACGGTTTATTTACACCTTCCCTCTGTATCATTTACGGTCCCCCTGCCATTGCCCTGCTTCTTTCAAAGCCTCAGCCACTTCTTTCGGCATGTAGGTCTCGTCGTGTTTTGCTAACACTTCCGTTGCGACAAAGGTGCCGTCAGATCCCATGCTCCCCTCAGCAACGACCCCCTGCCCTTCCCGAAACAGGTCTGGCAGAAGGCCTCTGAACCGAACTGGTACAACTTCCACAGTATCAGTCACCCGAAAGGTAATCGTCAGGCCATCATCTTCCCGGTCAACAGACCCATCTTCGACCAAACCGCCAATCCGCAAACGGCGATTTTGTGGAATTAGTTGTTGCTCCAATTTGCGGGATAACTCAGTCGGAGAATAGAAAAATACAATATTCTCCTCGAACGCCATTAGAACTAACGCCGCAGCTATCGAAAAGGTTATCAAAAATCCGCTGACTATAAAAAAACGGCGCCTTTTTCGAGTCATTCGTCAATGTACTCCCGGTTGCGCCGGTTCTTTCTCAAGACATCTAAGGTCCGTTCTGATTCTCGCCAACCTCTCATACTCGAAATCCACAAAGCCGCCATGACCGTCAAAACAATACCAAACGCCGGCCATATAAATTCGGCATAACCGCCCATCGCAAAAAATTCGGTAATGCCTGCCATTAACTTGACCGCTCCGCAATCCGGAGGATTCGGATTCTGCGCAAATTCAATTCCATGCGAATTCGAGCGAGCAACAGGGTCACAAAATAGACCTTGAAGGCCAAGCCCATGATCAATAATGGCCACAGCATGCTTGGGTGTATCGATGGACCATCCAAGCGCATGACGCTGGCAGGTTGATGTAGCGTATTCCACCAATCGACGGAAAATTTGATGATGGGCACATTCACAGCGCCAACTAAAGCCAGAACAGCCGCTGCCTTAGCGGCCTTTTGGTTGTCCTCTATCGCCTGCCATAGCGCCATATAGCCGAGATAGAGAAACAACAAGATCAAAACGGAAGTCAATCTGGCATCCCATACCCACCAAGTGCCCCACATAGGCTTGCCCCATAAAGAGCCAGTCACCAGAGCCAATAATGTAAAACTGGCCCCGATAGGGGCAGAAGCCTTTGCCGCGAGGTCTGCTAGGGGGTGTTTCCAAATGAGTGCGACAGCGCTTGCGACCGCGAGAAACGAATAACAAAACAAAGCCATCCAGGCCGAAGGCACATGTACGAACATGATCCGGACGGTCTCACCCTGTTGGTAGTCTGCCGGCACTCGCGCCAACGCCAAATATAGGCCTACCAACAGTAGCGCCACGGTCAAGCCGCCCGCCCAAGGCTGGATGTGACCAGCGAGCCGTGTAAACCTAGTCGGATTAGCAAAATAGTGTATCGACATAGACTTTGGTTTAGCTCTCCGATGCCATGGACGCAAGCGCTGTGGCAGCAACAATTTATGGTGGCTAGTTGAGGTGGAACACGTCTATTCCAAAGACAATTTTACCGCTGCAGCTGAGGCCCAAGGACCAAGTGGCAAACTTGCAACGGCCAGCGCAGCCAACAAATACAAATGTGGGTTTGCATTGAGACCGTGTACAGCAGCATCTATAGCGGAAACACCAAAAATCAAGACAGGAATATAGAGTGGCAGAACAAGCAAAGATAACAATACCCCACCTCGGCGCACGGTCAAGGTCAACGCAGCACCAATGGAACCAATTAGGCTTAACGCCGGGGTGCCAATCAACATGGTCAGCAGCAAGACTGAAAAACCTTCATAATCCATGTTCAAAAGCACAGCCAAGATTGGCGAAACCAACAACAACGGCAATCCTGTTGTCAGCCAATGCGCCGTGATCTTGCCCAATACCATGACCCCTGTAGGCATCCCTGACAAAGCTAGCTGCTCCAGGCTGCCATCTTCAAAGTCGGCCTGAAATAGTCTGTCGAGCGACAGCATTGCAGCAAGCAAGGCGGCAACCCAAAGGACCCCAGGTGCAACTCGAGCTAACACTGATGGGTCAGACCCAATACCCAAAGGAAATAGCGTGACAGTCAGCACGAAAAAGACCAAACCAAGGAACGTTGCACCACCCTGACGCACCGCCAAACGCAAATCGCGGGATATGATGGATAGCAACTGGTTCATTTCGGATTCAATTGGAGCACATCGGCGTCAGGCAGGCCAAGTTCAATATGCGTTGTAGCAATGACCATGCCTTGTTCCGCTCGATGGTCCGCGATCACATTCTGCAGGCAGGTCGTGCCATCTGCATCCAGGGAAACAGTTGGCTCGTCTAACAGCCATAGCTTCGCCGGTGAGGCGACAAGGCGGGCCAAGGCGGTGCGTCTATGTTGACCAGTTGATAGATATTGTGCCTGCGTGTCCGCCAAATGCGTAATACCAAAGGCTGCGAGTGCCCTGTCTACGTGACCGCTGCCGCTACCACGAATATTTGCCCAAACCTCCACATTTTCCCGAACGGTTAGTGCGCCTTTTACTGCATCCTGATGTCCAATGAAGTGCAGCCTAGACCGGTGTTGGTAGATGTCATCCCATATATTGGTACCATTCCAAGTCAACTGCCCATCTGCCGCACGCAAGAGCGTTGCCGCGATTCGTAAAATACTGGTCTTGCCGCTGCCGTTTGGTCCACGCAGCACTAAAGCCTGCCCGGGCTTCACCTGAAAATCTAGGTCCGAAAATATGCACCGTTCCCCACGTTCACAGACAACGCCTAGCGCCTGGAACATTAATCCTTATCCTCAGTCTTAATCAGCTTATGTCGGTTCATTGTTGGTAATTGTAAAATCGAAAACAGTATTGTCAGCGGCATGATTCCAAAAACCTTGAAGCTAACCCAGGTGTCCGTAGACGTATTACGCCAAACTATTTCATTCAGGATCGCCAACACGATGAAAAAAAACGCCCATCGGAAAGTGAGTATCCGCCAACCCCTATCCGACATGGCAAACATGTTACCCATCAGACTCTTTAAGAAGGACTTTCGCCAATATAGGCCGCTAAAAAGGATCCCTGCAAACAAGGTGTTGACGATCGTTGGCTTAAGCTTGATGAACAATTCGTCCTGTAGCACAAGCGTCAAACCGCCAAATACCATTACGAAGATACCGGTAACTAAAGGCAGGGTGGGCAAACGCCGCTCAAGAATCCAGCTCAACGACAAGGACAGGCAGATCGCTATCATGAAAATGCCCGTCGCCCAGAAAATACCGGCCTGACTGTTGGTAACAAAGAATAACACTAACGGCCCGATTTCTAGGACAAGCTTAAGCAATGGATTCGGCGCGGAAGGATTACTTGCAGAGTTTGACATGGCGAACATATAACCTGGATTAATCGGAACTAAAATGAAACAGAATGTCAAAGCAAAGAAAGTTCGGTTCCATGAGTGATATCGCGAAACAAAATGCCGCGTATGCTGCTGTAGAACAGGTGAGCGATGGCATGCGTCTTGGCATTGGCACCGGTTCAACAGCGGAACACTTTATCCGACTACTTGGCGAGCGTGTCCAAAACGGACTTTCCGTACTCGGCGTAGCAACATCCGAAAGAAGTGCTGATTTGTGTCGCGATCTTGGAATTTCGTTGACCACGCTTGATGAAATCCCTGACCTTGATCTTGCTATAGATGGTACGGATGAATTTGATCAATCACTAAATTTGATCAAGGGCGGAGGTGGCGCCCTATTGAGGGAAAAAATTGTCGCCGCGTCAGCAAAGCGATTTATCGTCATTGCAGACGAGAGCAAACAGGTCTGCGTGTTGGGAGCGTTTCCATTGCCCGTAGAAATAATACCCATGGCCCAACAGCCCATCCTTAGGCGACTATCCGACATGGACGTTGCAGCTTCTTTGCGGCGGATACCAGACGGTGTGCCTTTTCGGACCGATGAAGGGCATTTGATCATCGACGGTCATTTTGGCCCTTCGATTTCCAACCCCGCGGACATGGCACAGCGAATTTCCGGGTGGCCCGGTGTGGTTGAGCACGGAATTTTCTGCAACATGGCTGATCAAGTTATTCTGGGCACTGACGAAGATGTCACCTTCATAAGCCCTCAAACTCGCTGAAATGCCCATTTGATGACGGTATTGTCGACATCACTAACAGAAGTCAAAAGGATCTGCTGACTACGGCGCACCCTGTCGAACTGACCCAGATAAATACTATCCTGCGTGGATACTAGAGCTCCGCTGGCCCGAAAACGCCAACCCTTTCCATCCGCCAGACGAAGCAGAACCGTGCCTCCGCCTTGCAAGACGGAAGCCCGCACATCCGGGTGCAAATGAAAACGAACCACGGCGTCGCCAACCACCTTACCGGTAACTTCCCCTCCTCCCGGCCGAGTCTTTTCTAGTCGGTCCTCTCCCCGAACATCCTCTCCTGATCCACTTAAATAAATTCGCCGATGATGGATCAATCCAAACCTTTGGCGATACCCCTCATGCCGCAGCTCCAGCCAGTTACTGCCCGCGTCATCCCCATGACGACGGCAATAAAGAGGTGCTGGATTCGACCCGAATCCGCCATCGCCGAGAATGGGCCAGGCGTTTGCATTTGCAAAATGCAATGTCGAATGGGCCGCTGTCGCACGAGCTGCTTCCGGCCAATCACCATTTCGATGGCGGCCACTGCCACAATTCACGACAAGGCGGTGTTTGCCGACAGACATCTCAAAGGCTGTACCTCCAGAATGACCGGCACGACCAAATTCGTCGGCAGCGGGTGCCGCGGATGCTACCAAAAGAATAGTATTTCCCGCCGCCAAACGCTGGTACGCAGAGCTGTTCGCATTAAATAAGTCCCTCTTTACTTCCGCACCTACCTTTTCCAAAACTCTATCCAAATCGTCGGCTTGCTCCTCTAATCCACCATTGAATAAAGCCAGACCGCCATCGCCGTGACGTAATCCCTGCAGATTTACTGCCATAAGCCTTATAGCTCCCTGGAGCCATTGAGGGACGTCAAAACCTCGCCCCAAGACTGCCTCACGCAAGGCCACAAAATGCTCCAGCATGCATTTAAGGTCGGATGGTGACCCGCTGTAGCATTCCCCGTCTCGCAGTTTTAAGCGGGAAGCCAGCTCTTCAAGCCGGCGAAGATATTTCTCGAATTGGTTCTCTTCGCCAGTTAGGGAAAGGGTGCCAAAAAGCAAGCTAATAACTGCAAAGAGTTGTGGCGCACCAAAAGGGGCGTCATCAACAGTTCGCTGCAAATGTCGCCATTGCAAATGAACCGAGCGGACGAAAGCGGCCTGAAAACTAGGTGAGGATTGGCTGATCAAGAACCGACCGTGGCTTAAGAAGGCAATTAACCGACGGCCCAGAACGTCCGGCGACCATATTTTCGGGTCAATGTCACTGCAAAGATCTATCCAAGACCGCACCAAACGTTGCGCTTGTGACAAAGCTGCCTCGCCGCCGGCCGCTTCAAAATGGCGAAGCCATTCAAATGCATGCAATTCGGACGACCAATCTTCATCATCGGGCCGCAAACGCCAAGGCGGCTGGTTAGGAGCGCTGGCCTCCCGTCCCAGGAAACGATACTTTCCCCGAAATAGCTCATTTGCCTTACTTGGATCTCCCGGCCAAGGATCCTGTGGCAAAAAGATCAGACCGTCGGAATTTTGCCGTTCCAAAGTGTAGCGATAGAGGCGGGTTCTATAACCGGCGTTTTTCAACCGCTTCCAGCTATCGTTCATTTCGAAATGCTGTTCCCGCGCTTAAGATGCCTTCGCCCGCAAGGCCTCGATATTAGCCGCATATTGGCTTGTGTCACCTGCGAAGGTTGCCGATCCCGCCACCAACACATCCGCTCCCGCCGCAATTGCATCAGCGGCATTTTCAGAGTTGATACCCCCGTCCACCTGCAGGTCAATCTTCCTCTCCGTTTTGTCAATCAAGGTACGAAGTTGCCGTATCTTTTCCAATTGACCAGCAATAAAGGATTGCCCGCCAAAACCGGGATTAACACTCATCACAAGCACCAGATCCAGGGTATCCAATAAGGGTTCTACAACGGTTACGGGTGTCCCCGGATTGAGCGCCAGGCCGGCGCGGACTCCTTCGCCCTTGATCAATTGAATAGTCCGGTGCAAATGTGATCCCGCCTCAACATGCACCGTAACAATATCCGCCCCGGCTTGCACAAAGTCAGGAATGTATGGGTCTGCCGGGCTGATCATGAGGTGGACGTCGAATGGAAGGCTACTGTGCGGCCGCAAGGCAGCGACAACGGCCGGCCCAATTGTCAAATTCGGAACAAAGTGACCGTCCATAACGTCAATGTGAATATAGTCGGCACCCGCCTGGCTCACAGCCCTAACTTCCGCTCCAAGAGAGGCAAAATCAGCAGACAGAATTGATGGTGCGATGCGGACAGATTGTTGCATGGGCGCTAGGTAGCAGGTTGCCTAACAGGCCGCAAGTTGGGAAGAACCATCAGTTCCTCACCAACCGCGCGGCAAAAAATCCGTCCATTCCGTCCAAATAGTGCGGCAGTGTGCGCAAATCACCATCTGTCGAAATTAATTCTGACAACCCATATAATTCATGCGCCTCAACTTGGTCCCGCTTTATCCGATCATCGCTAGCAAGCAACTTGGCAATCTGTGTTTCACCCTCCTCCGACTGCAACGAACAGGTGCTATAAACAAGGGTTCCGCCAGGTGCTAGCATTTCTACCGCCGCTCGCAGTAGTTGATCCTGCAACACTGCCGCGCGTTCCACATCGTTCTTTGTGCACAAGTGCCAAATGTCCGGATGCCGTCGTATAGTGCCAGTAGCACTGCAGGGCGCGTCCAAAAGAATTTTATCAAATGGCGTCGATGGCCTCCATGTGCGAACATCAGCAATCGATAGGTCCGCCTTCAAGCCTAGCCGTTCCAGGTTAGAACGTAGCAAAGACAACCGATTCGGCGCCTCATCTACCGCCGTTACTCGCGCTCCAGAAGCCGCCAGTTGCGCGGTTTTCCCTCCCGGTGCCGCACACAGGTCGAGCACCGCCTGTCCCGCCACATCGCCGAAAAGGCGAACAGGTAAAGCGGCAGCCATATCCTGGACCCACCACTCCCCCTCATCATATCCGGGTAATTCTTGAACCGGCCCGCCCGTATAGCGACGCAGCGAACCCGTCGGCAAAAGTTTTGCGTCCAGATTTTCGGCCCAAACCTGCTGATCCCCCTTCACCGTAATATCTAATGGTGGCTCCTTCAACGTGGCAGCAATGATATTCATTGCTGTTTGATCGCCACGGGCGGCAGACCAACTATTTCTAAGCCATTTTGGACAGTTCAGATCCACTTCATCCTGTTCCGCGAGAATATCTTGGCACTCGCGAATTAGGCGTCGCGAAACCGCATTCACTAGACCCTTCAAGTGCTCTTCCCGGGGCCGCAACGAACGCACGGCACCATCCGCGACAGCATGACCGGGAGTATTGAGGAACATCGTCTGGGCTGCAGCAAGTCGGAGAATATTTTTTGCAGGTAGTGCCAATCTGTTCAAAGGGCGGTCCAGGCAGCGAATTAGAGCGTCGTCGATTTGCCCGAGCCGCCGCAATACGGTCACCACCAATAGATGGACGAAAGCACGGTCACGGGGCGCCATTCTAGACATCCGACCCCCCAATTCCTGTGCCTCAAAGAGAACAGAGTTAAGCTTCTGCCCACGATCCAGGACGCGATGGAGAAGCCATCCGGCTAAAGCACGGGAGCGATATCCAACATCATTCATATTCGACCCATTATGGGACTAGCGGGCGTGTCGACACATTGCTATTTTTAATTTAAGCATGTTCAAATCCACCAATAGGGGCTTTTTAATGCCAAATAAAACAGAAATGTCCAATGGCCAGGCCATCGACAAGGATTCAGATAAAGATCAGACGAAACCAGTCAAGGAAATTGGTGGCCCCAAAGGCCCCGAACCTACGCGATATGGCGATTGGGAACGCAAAGGTATCATTTCAGATTTTTGATAACTAGACCACGGGGGATAGACCTCCATCCACATTGATCGCCGTGCCATTGATATATGACCCCGCATCCGAGGCCAGAAAACACGCCATATTGGCGAACTCTTCCGCCGTACCCAGCCGGCCCATGGGCAGCCCACGTTCTTTTGCCATATCCGCGAGGAAATCATCCTTTGTTTTGTCCGCTCCCTGCGCCTCGAATCGGCGGTCCCACTGACCGCTTTCGATGATCCCGGTACATAGAGCATTTGCCAAGACATTGTGCGCGGCACCTTCTCCGGCCAGCACCTTAGTCAAGGCCATGCCGGCGGCCCGCGACACAGAGGTAGGCGCACTACCACCTCTGGGTGCCTTGGCGGCCGTGTTTAAGACGTTGATAATACGTCCCCATCGGCGTTCTTTCATTCCAGGCATCGCCAGGCGGCAAAGACGGATCGCAGCCATCAGTTTTAGGTCGAGATCAGCCTGCCAAATTTCATCCGTCACCTCCTCAAACCTTCCAGTCTGTGACGTTCCCGCATTATTGACCAGGATGTCCACCTGTCCCAAATCCGCCGTTACCTTGCCGTACAATGCCGCAATCTGTCCGGCATCACTGACATCTGCCGCATATGCTTCAATTCGACGGCCTGTCGCCTGCGATATGGCATCACAGGTGGAATTCAACTTTTCCTGCCCCCGTGCTGCGATCGCTACACTCGCCCCCGATGCCGAGAATGCATGTGCCATAGCCCTTCCTAAACCGTCACTTCCTCCCGTAATTAGGGCTACCCGATCATCCATTCGTAATTCCATAACACTCTCCTGTTAGATTTCCACCGTACTGACTTTACATGTTCGTAAACATTATTCCGCAAATTTGATAGCGACGGCAGTCGCAAAGACTGCCTGAAACGCCTATACAGAACACACGAACTCCCCTTTCAGCGGAGAGACCGCATGAGCCAACAACTGGCCGATAAGACCAATGACCTTGATTTGCTATCTAGTCTTGTCAAAAAGGCCGAAAAAGGTGGTGCCGATGCCGCCGATGCTGTCCTATTTGAATCCATGTCCCTTGAGGTAAGCTATCGTTTAGGTAAACGGGAGGATTTGGAACGCTCGGAAAGCAAAGACCTTGGCCTTCGTATCTTCCTGGGTCAGAAACAGGCAATTGTTTCATCTACGGACATCACGGCATCCAGCCTTGACGAGTTATTAGAACGAGGCCTGTCAATGGCAGCGGCCATGCCCGACGACCCCTATTGTGGCCTGGCTGATACGGACCATCTATCCAAAAGTTATCCTGACCTGGATCTTAATGAAGACCATGAACCTGCGCCAGAGGCGCTATACGACCTGGCCGCCAAGGCAGAAGAGGCGGCGCTGGCAGTGGACGGCGTCAGTAATTCGGAAAGCGCCGGCGCAGGGTGGAACCGCAATCGCATTGCGCTGGTCACATCCGATGGTTTTACAGGAACCTATGCAACGTCTTCGCACTCTATTTTCGCTTCCGTCATAGCCGGAGAAGGAACCGCAATGGAACGAGACTACGACTTCTCGTCCGCCCGGCACACCGCTGATTTGGATGCTCCTGAAAAAATTGGTAAAAATGCAGGAGAACAAGCAGTAAAACGTTTAAGACCGCGCAAAGTCGAAAGCCAAGAGGTTCCGGTTCTATTCGACCCACGTGTCTCCCGATCGATTTTGGGCCATTTTTCCAATGCTAT
>CAZDQC010000001.1:48651-52611 GCA_964507245.1 uncultured Rhodospirillaceae bacterium | reverse complement strand
TACGGACCACCGGACATGCAAGCCGGGGCACATCCGGTCCACCCGCGCCCAACACAACCAACCTATATATGCAGCCGGGAAACCAAAGCCCGGAGGAATTGATTGGAGGAATTGACAACGGATTGTACATCACAGAATTAATTGGCTTCGGTGTAAACGGCGTCACAGGCGACTACAGCCGTGGTGCCGCGGGTTTTTGGATCGAAAAGGGCGAATTAGCTTATCCGGTATCGGAACTGACCATTGCTGGTAATCTAAGGGATATGTTTTTGGAAACCACACCGGCTAATGACTTGGTATTCCGCTATGGCAGCAATGCGCCAACCTTGCGAATTGATGGACTGATGGTGGCCGGAACGTGAGTCAGTTACTAGTAGATCATGCATTGTTGATTGAAAGCGTACGCGAGGGTGGCGCCCTGGCGTTGAGCTATTTTCATTGTGGCGTCAAACATTGGGATAAGGGTTATGATGACCCCGTGTCCGAAGCGGATCACGCAGTTAATGACCTCCTGCGACAGAAGTTGCTGGATCGTCGACCACAATATGGTTGGCTGTCCGAGGAAACGGAAGACGACCCCAAACGACTTGGTTGCCGTGACGTTTGGGTGGTTGATCCCATCGACGGTACTCGGGCTTTTATCCAGCAACGGGCCGAATTCACCATATGCGCCGCTTTGGTCCGCGATGACCGACCTGTGGCTGCTGCGGTATATAATCCGGCAAAGGAGGAATTTTTCGACGCGGTTCAAGGTGGCGGTGCCCGACTCAATGGCGAGCCCATCCACGTAACCTCCATACCAGATTTTAAAGGGGCTCGCCTGTTAACCGGACGAAATCTCTTCAAAAACGCTGATCCCTTGCATAAGCCGTCGGACGTTACCATTCACATGGTAAATTCTATCGCTTACCGAATGTGCCTGGTAGCAGGTGGCCAGTACGATGCCTGCATTTCATTGTCTGGTAAAAGTGATTGGGACATTGCCGCAGCAGAACTGATTCTGACCGAGGCCGGCGGCGTCAACACAAGCTCTCGTGGCCAGAATTTTGTCTATAACCGACCCGACCCTCGGCATAAATCTGTAATTAGTGCGGGTCCAGCTCTGCATGCCCATGTCCTGCAATTCTTGGACACGATCAAGCGGCCAGCCGGCGCGAATTGGTGATTGAACCACAGGTCAAACGGCGACGCCGTATACTTGGCGCGACATGCAGCACCCATTTCATACATGACGGATTTTCTGATCTGATCATTATTTTGCTGCCGGTATGGCAGGGGGAATTCGGCCTCTCCCTTAGCCAAGTTGGCGTTATCTCGTCCACTTACTCTGGCGCAATGTCCATCGGCCAGCTTCCGGCAGGCCTTGCCGCTGAGCGTTGGGGGGAGCGGCGTATCCTAGTAGTTGGCACATTTCTTGCTGGCGTAGGATTTTGTCTGTTGGGTTTTGCCGGTGGCGCGCTGGGCTTGGCCTTGGCGCTCGTCCTAGCCGGCATCGGTAGCAGCCCGCAGCACCCCTTAAATTCTACCCTTGTGGCAAGGGCCTATGAAGACGGTCCCATGCGCACCGCCTTGGGGATCTATAACTTTTCTGGAGACTTGGGAAAGATGGCCGTCCCAGGCCTAGCCGCCCTAGCCCTGGCCAGCCTGGATTGGCGCTATGTCACTTATAGCTATGGCGGATTTGGCATCGCCGCCGCCGTCGGGCTATTGTTTTTGTTGCGCTTTTTAAGCACAGGAGCCCGTCCTAAAAATTTAGTCAAGCGCCAGAATTCGGCGCCAGATAGTCTGAAATTAGGTGACTGGGGCATTCATCAGCGAAGTGGATATGCCATTTTGTCCGCTGTATCAATGATCGATGGAGCTTGCCGCGCCGCCTTTATAACGTTCCTACCTTTCCTGCTAATTATCAAAGGCGCGGGGATTGAGGCGATTGGTGGTGCCCTGGTCCTGGTATTTGCGGGCGGTGCCGCAGGCAAACTCATTTGCGGCGTAATCGCCGAGCGCCTGGGCATTGTACGCACAGCCGTAATGAGCGAGCTTGCGACCGCGGGCGGCATTTTGTTGCTTTTACCACTACCGCTAGAGGCCTGTTTTTGGCTGTTACCAATTGTAGGCGTGGCACTGAACGGCACTTCTTCCGTTTTATACGCAAGCGTGGCGGAATTCGTGGTTCCGGAGCGTCACAGCCGTGGTTTCGGTCTATTCATGACCCTCACCATAGGAGCCTGGGCCATAGCCCCAGCTGTTTTTGGCGTGCTTAGCGATTTACTTGGCGTCGTACAAACATTGGCCATGGTCGGGTTATTCGCACTAACGACCGTTCCATTGGCACTAGGCCTATCCCGCCCGCTTCAGGCTGCTAGCGATAGTCGATCCACGTAACATACCTTTCGTCGTCGTGCGCGTCCCAGTACATCTGTCGCAGCCGTTGCGTCAACGGACCTGGAGCTCCATCGCCAATTGGATCGCCATCAAGACGTGAAACGGGCATGACACCGCCAGCAGTCGAAGAAACAAACACCTCGTCCGCGCTGCGCAACTCGCGTTCTGTTAGAGTGCCTACTTCTACTTTGATGTTCAACGATTCAGCCAACTCGATCACCGTCATGCGGGTAATGCCTAACAAAACACCGCTTTCTGGGGTAACCAGACGACCGCCAATGTTTGCAAACAAGTTGAAGCCTGGCCCCTCTGTGATATTGCCATTACCATCGGTCAAGACGACGGTTTCCGCACCACGGTCATAGGCCTCGAACAATCCCTTGAGCATGTCACCCCAATGAAAATTCTTCACGGTCGGGTCGACTGATTCCGGCGAAATTTGTGGCACTGTACCGACGGACATATGCAGTCCTTCCGCCTGCTTTTCCTCGTCCGCAATCCAGACATAAGGTATGGCAAGCGCATAAAATCGGTTCTCGCAATCACGCGGATCGCGGCTGCCGGGTGGTGGGCTACCTCTGGTTAGGATCATTTTAACATAAGATTCGCGTAATTCTGAACGACTGACGCATTCCGTCAGGATCGATGTGATGTTTTCACGGTCATAAGGCGATTGCATGTTAAGCTTGCCAATGCCGCGGAAAAACCGGTCCAAATGATCTTGCAGACGAAAAAAACCACCACCCCATACGGCTACTACGTCATAGGTCACGTCCGATCGCAGGAACCCCCAATCCGTGATGGGGATGCGTGCCTCAGATATAGGCATATATTGCCTGTCGATAAATGCTACTCCATCTGAAAATGGATTATTGGCCGGAGCAGTTTCAACTTGGCTCATGATATTCTCTTGATCCAGATTCGGTTGTCATGGAACGCTGCGCCGCCCACTGGCGCGACCGGATCCGCGCCGGTCAGTACATTAATCCCCTTCCCCCCCTCAAATGCATTATTTGGCCAGATGCTTTCGACTACGACCACGCCTTTCTGAACGCCGTCGAAAACTTGTACATCTATGGGCAACTCCCCACGATCGTTGCCCAACGTGACCCTATCATCCGTCACAACACCAATTTCCTCCGCATCAACTGGATGCATCATGACAGTTGGTTTATCCTCCCGCGCCGCCGACGTAGGCGTCTCGGTGAACGAGGAGTTTAGATAGCTGCGTGCCGGTGCGGTAACTAAACGATATGGCATGGCCTCCGTCGACTCTTCTATCACGGCCCAATGTTCGGGCAGCTTCGGCATCCGCTTCCAACCACCATCCGGACCAAATCCATGAGGCAGGACATCCTCCCATTTGGGGGCAAATCGGAACTTGCCATCGGGGAAATTAAAACCGTCGATATAGTGGGCCTGATTGAACGCCGGCTGGCAATCAATCCAGCGATTTTCCCGTAAACTCTCCACGTCGCCCCAGCCGGAATCCTGTAATGTGCGGTCGATTAATTCCAGCGGTGTCATCTCAAAACCAGGATGCTCGGCGCCCAACCGTTTGGCTAAGGCGACAATAAC
>CAZDQC010000001.1:46813-48551 GCA_964507245.1 uncultured Rhodospirillaceae bacterium | reverse complement strand
ATCACCTGTCAGCACCGGGCCGATACGGGATTGATCCAACACCCGAACCGAATGATCCAGTACATCTAGGCCCTCGATCATTGTTTTGTTGAAGTGATAGATGGCTCCATTGTTATGAAAAGCACCACCGCCCTCGTACAACCAGGCTCCGGTGACAGCCGGTATACAAGAGGCTGCATGCATGTTTACAACACCATTGCGCTGTCGCGAAAAGCCGTAGCCCAAACGGAAGAACGTTTTGGGCGTTTCCCCAACCAATTTAGCGAAGGCTTCAATGTCGGCAACGGCAACGCCCGTGATCGCCTCGGCCCACGCTGGTGTTTTGTCCAAGAGGTGTGCTTCTAGTTCGTCCGGACAATCGGTGTATTTTTCTAGATACTCCCGGTTTGCATGTCCCTCCCGAAACAGGACATGCATAACGGCGCAGGCCAAGGCACCATCGGTGCCCGGACGCACACAAAGAAATAGATCCGCCTGTTCAGCCGTTCCGTTCCGGTATGTGTCAATGTGAACAATCTTGGCACCGGCTCTTCGCGCCTTGCTGGCATGTGTCATTACATTAATCTGGGTATTGACTGGATTGGTTCCCCAAATCACCAGACAATCGGCCTTTGCCATTTCGCGGGGATCAGCCCCTGCCAGCCGCCCTGTACCCGCAATAAAACCATTCCAGGCGGATGTGACGCAAATTGTGGGATACATCCCCGAATATTTTTTTGCATGCCGCAAACGATTAATGCCGTCGCGCATGACAAAGCCCATGGTGCCCGCATAGTAATAGGGCCAGACGGTTTCAGAGTCATATTTCTGCTCCGCCTTTAATAGCGCTTCCGCCACTTCGTCTAGGGCTTCATCCCAGCTGATAGGCATAAAGTCGTCAGCGCCCCTATCGCCCAATCTCCGCTGGGGATACAACAACCTGTCGGGATGATGAATACGCTCAGCATAACGAGCGACCTTGCCGCAAACAACGCCTGCCGTATAGGCGTTATCCCGGGCTCCGCGTACACGCCCGATGGTCTGCGCATCCAACTTCTCAACTTCCAATGCACAGGTCGAGGGACAGTCGTGCGGACAGGCGCTATAACGGATTTCCGGCTTGGCATTCATATGCGTATCTCCCCGCCCGGATTATGCCGTGTGGCAATGTCAAAATCTAGGTTCGTGGCCTGACATAAGCCCTGCGGGTCAAAATGATCAAGCCTATTCCCACCCCGGCGGTTCCCACTGCCAGATCCCAAGTTAACTGATCACCCAACAATAAGGCACTCACGACCACTCCAGATATAGGTGATATAAAGCCAAAGCTGACCATTACGGACGGACTGTATTGCTTAATTAACCAGGCGTTGACCATGAAAACCAAGCCGGCAATTACCACGCCTTGATAAACCAGCGCGCCAACTGGAATCCATTCAACTTGCCTCCAAACAATCTCCTCCCACATCACCGCGCCGGCTGCAAATCCTCCCAATGACAGTAACATTTGCCACAGAACCACCCTCATTGGCTCAACATTTCTAACTAATTTTGCCGTGAAAATCATACGCCCGCCCAAAAGGACGGCGCTGACCAGCAGAATCAAATCGCCAAAATTGGCGCGGGTCAACTCATTCGGTAACCGGCCCTTACTTAATACCAACCCCACTCCCAGAAAAGCGATCAGCAGACCCACGATCTTGGCTTTGTCCAGACGATCCCCCACAATCATAAAATGCGCAAAAATCCCCGAAAAAAG
>CAZDQC010000001.1:32879-46713 GCA_964507245.1 uncultured Rhodospirillaceae bacterium | reverse complement strand
CTTTGTCCAGACGATCCCCCACAATCATAAAATGCGCAAAAATCCCCGAAAAAAGCGGATATGTTGCCGTCATGATGGCGGCCGAGGCACCTGACGTAAAATTGATGCCAAAATTCATCAGGCCAATTTGGGTCATAAACCATAGAGCCAGGAGGAATAAACCAGGCCATTCCCGATTTTCTGGCCACAATCGCGTGCCCAGAGCCAAAGCCCAGACCGCAATGCACACGACACCGATGGCAAAGCGGAAGAACGCGCTCCAAAGGGGAGGAAAAGCTACCAATCCCATTTTCACGGCGACCGGGTTGGCGCCCCAGAGAATGTGTATGACGACGGCCGCTACTACCGCGACCAACGGTATGGGCATTTCAGATAAGTCCGTGGATTGAATTGATAAATAGCTAGCTCGCAGTAAGGCCGGAAATTTTACTGAAGTATACTGATTTCTTTATCATTTTGCGGTCTCAAAGCCTTGGTGTATCAATCATCTCGGCTATTTCCGAGATGCGTCAGGTCAAGGACATGCAGAACCCGGTACGAACTTGTGTGGCTTCGGTAAATCTGCGCGGGAACAGATTTGTTTTGTCGGCTTACATCCGTCCAGCGACCCAATCTTGAAATTGACATCGGCCGCAAACGCTGGGCCCAATTCGGTGTTTCTGCCTTGGTGGCCGGTCAAAGGCTGAACGAGCTAAGACGGCGCATTGACAGTGGACGTTTTGCATACATAATCCGCCCCCTTTCGCATGCAGCGTCCATAGCCGCAGAAATTAGAACAGGAGGAGCCCGACATGACCACAGCGGTGATGCCAACCTACGGCAGATTCGATATCGCCTTCGAACGAGGTGAAGGCGCATATATGTACGATACAAAGGGCAGCAAATACCTTGATTTCACCACCGGTTTGGCCGTCTTGTGTTTGGGCCACAGTCACCCGCACTTGGTCGAAGCGATACAGAAACAAGCAGCCACTCTGATGCATACCTCCAACCTATACAACATCCCAGGGCAGGAGCGCCTTGCGGACCGCCTAGTTGCAAATAGCTTCGCGGATACTGTCTTCTTCTGTAATTCAGGCGCGGAAGCAAACGAGTGCGCCATCAAACTGGTGCGCCGATATCACCACGCCAACAGCAATCCCGGTCGATTTCGTATCATTACCTTCGATGATTGTTTTCACGGACGAACCTTGGCGACCATCGCAGCAACGGGCAGCGAGAAAGTCTTGGACGGTTTTGGACCCAAGGTGGATGGCTTTGACCACGTAGCAGTCGGGGACCTGGATGCTTTAATGGACGCCATCGGTACCGAGACCGCCGCTATCATGATTGAGCCAATCCAGGCCGAGGGCGGTGTCATGGTTGTAGAAGACGACATCATGCGGCAAATACGGCAGATTTGTGATGACAATGACCTGCTCCTAATTGTTGACGAAGTACAAACAGGCATGGGCCGGACCGGGCGACTGCTAGCCCATGAATGGTCCGGTATCAATCCGGACGTGGCCACCCTGGGTAAGGGCATCGGTGGTGGTTTTCCCATTGGGGCCTGCATGGCAACTGCTGATGCGGCCAAGGGCATGGTGGCTGGTACCCATGGCTCTACCTACGGCGGCAATCCTCTGGCCGCAGCCGCCAGCAATGCGGTACTGGACGTTATCCTCGCTGATGGATTTATCGAGAATGTAGAGCGCATGGGCGATCTTTTGCGCAGCCGTTTGGAAGAACTGTGCCAACGTAACGACGCAGTATTCGAGGACGTTCGCGGACGGGGACTTTTGCTCGGCCTTAAATGCAAAATACCCAACATGGATCTAGTCAACGCGATGCGTCAAAAAGGGGTTCTAGTGCCGCCTGCTGGCGAAAATGTCATGCGGATGCTGCCGCCCCTAACGATTGACGAAAGTCACCTGGACGAGGCTATTTCAACCTTAGAAGACGTCTGTAGGGAACTTGGACAATGAGCCAACTGCGCCATTTTCTGGATATTAACCAGATAGATGGCGCCGAGCTGCGCGGTATTTTGGACAGCGCCAAGGCTAGGAAGACGGCCCGCTCCGGGCAATCCAAGGGGGTGACCGATCAGGACATTCCCCTCGCCGGCAAAGTCCTGGCAATGGTCTTCATCCAGCCGTCCACTCGCACTCGCGTCTCGTTTGATATCGGCATGCGGCAATTGGGCGGCGAGACCATTGTCCTTAATTCCGACGATCTGCAACTGGATCGGGGCGAAACGATGGCGGATACGGCGCGCGTTTTGTCTCGCTATGTAGATGCCATCATGATACGCACCAAAGGCTATGAAATGCTTGACGAGTTGGTCGACCATGCCACCGTGCCGATCATCAACGGCCTGACCGATACGTCGCATCCATGTCAGCTGATGGCGGATGTCATGACGCTGGAGGAACATCGCGGCGATCTGGACAAACAGGTCATTGCCTGGTCGGGGGATGGCAACAACGTGGCTACATCCTGGATCCACGGCGCGGCACAATTTGGTTATGAATTGCGCTTGGCCTGTCCTGAACGGTTGCATCCTTCTGGAAATGCGATCCGTTGGGCTAAGGAAAATGGCGCCAATATAACCGTCACACAATCCGCTGAAGAGGCGGTTGCCGGTGCCGATTGCATTGTCTCGGACGCCTGGGTATCGATGCACGACGATGATGAAGGAGCTATTAACCGACACAATTTACTAGCTCCTTATAGGGTGAACGCGAAACTGATGGCCCAAGCTAAGCCGGACGCCGTATTCATGCATTGTCTTCCCGTCCATCGCGGCGAAGAAGTAACGGCAGAGATCATCGATGGGCCCCGGTCGCTAGCCTGGGATGAAGCGGAAAACCGACTGCATGCCCAAAAGAGCATTTTGACGTGGTGCCTGGGATAATTCCGGACGATCTGATCCGGCCATTTCAAATAGAAGGTATGACCGTGCGTGGGCGTCTCGTACGACTGGGCCCGACTCTACATCAGATCTTGACACGCCACGATTACCCGGAACTTGTGTCCGAATTGTTAGGCCAGGCGGTAGCCCTATCGTCGGCTCTTGCCGGGGCCTTAAAGTACAACGGTGTCTTTACCTTACAGACAAAAGGTGACGGCCCTCTCTCAACCATGGTGGTGGACGTAAAAACACCTGGCGACCTGCGAGGATACGCACAATATGACGCCGATGCCATTGCTGCCTTTCAGCCAAACGCCAATCCCTCTATCCCACGCTTGCTGGGTGCAGGGCATATTGCCTTCACGGTAGATCAAGGAACACGCACGGAGCGCTATCAAGGAATTGTGGCCCTGGAGGGACAATCCCTGGCCGATTGCGCCCACAACTATTTCCGAGAATCCGAACAGATTGAGACAGCAATTGTACTAGCCTGCGGCAAGGCCCTCACCGACGGAGGCTGGCGCGGCGGCGCAATCATGCTTCAAAGATTGCCCGAAGGCGATCCCGCCATTCTGGCTCGGGGCGTTGAAATAGAAAGGGGCGTAGTTTCCGAGGATGACTGGCGGCGTGTTGTAACCCTATTAGCCAGCGCGCGGGATAGCGAGTTAATGGACCCGAACTTATCCGGCGATGAACTGCTATTTCGCCTCTTCCATGAAGATGGCGTACGTATCTTCGAACCAACGAAGCTACAGCCGGGTTGCCGATGCTCCAAGAAACGGGCCGAAAGGATCCTGGCGCAATTGCCAAAAAAAGAATTACCAGACCTTGCCGTTGATAATGAGTTGATTGTGACCTGTGAATTTTGCGATGCGTCCTATAGTTTTTCTATCGAACAATTCGATTCGCGTAATTAAAAGGATCCGGCAAATGAAAATATCCCGGCTGCTGACCCCATTCGCAGCCCTATTCCTGAGCTTATCGTTAACGGCCTGCGAAAATACCCTGCCGGAGGTTAGTTATCCTCAGTTGCGCTTCAATCATTTGCCCGCTATCAAACTGGATGTAGCGAAGATCGAAATCCTTGAAAAATACCAATCCCCACTTCAGGACCCCAATGTGGAGCACAAACTGCCCCTGGCACCCGCCATGGCCATGCGCAACTGGGCCGAAGACAGGCTACGCCCGGCCGGCACCAGTGGTATAGCGCGGTTCATCATCATAGACGCCTCTGTAAAAGCGGAAGCCTTGACAAAGAAAAAAAGCCTCAAGGCAGCGTTTACCATAGATCAGTCGACCCGCTACCGTGCGCGATTATCCGCAAAGCTGGAGGTGGAGACGGCAGGCGGCCTAGGCAGAGGTTTTGCCGAGGCAAAATCTAGCCGTCAACGCACCATGCCTGAAGACGCCAGTATCAACGAACGGGACGACGCGCTCTATATCTTTGTCGAAGCGGCCGCAATAGATTTTGATAAGGCAATGGCCCAAAACATCGAAAAATATTTGGGGCCGTTTCGGCGCTAGATTACCCCCAAGCTCAGACACAACTCGGCAGCCCTACAAAAAAGCCTCGGGTAGTTTGCCATACACACGTTTTGCACATGCATACTTCGTATTGCAGTTTGGGGCCGCACCAAATCCCGTTTGTATAGTTTGTCTACGTAAATAACTTTTGAAATAGTGCCGGTTTGACCTCAAAATCTAGGCTAGGCGGTCAATCAGGCGGTGCATAAATGCAGTGCAAGCCTCGACTTGAGAGATTTCAATATATTCGTCCGGGCGGTGGGCAACAGAGATACTCCCGGGGCCGCAGATAACCGACGCAATGCCGCCTTTTTGAAAGATACCGGCTTCGGTTCCATAAGAAACCGCATAGGTCTGGTTGCTTCCCGTCAGGGCTAGAACCAGGGTTTCCGCTGAGGAACCGTCCTCAGGCACCAGGGGGATCACCTCGCCGCGCACATCTACTTGAATATTCGCGTCCGCGTGCACCGCCCGCATATTCGGAAGCACGTTAGTAAGGGCAAAATCCTCGAACTCGGCAATGATGGCGGAACCGTCCACATCCGGCAGGGTACGATATTCCCACCAAAATGTGGTTTCCTTGGGGATAATGTTGCCCGCCGTACCACCGTTGATCACACCCACTTGGATGGTGGTATAGGGCGGATCGAAGCGGGGATTGACGTTTGATGTCTGCAATGCCTCCGCCTTGTCAGCCAAGTAGCTGATTAGCTTGGCGGCGGCAAAGATGGAGTTAACGCCCTTGTGAGTTTCCGATGAATGCCCCTCCAATCCGGTAACAATGGTACGGATTGCGCAGCAGCCCTTGTGAGCGTTGACGACCTTCATCTCCGTCGGCTCACCCACGATCAATGCCTGTGGATGTACGGGTAACCCCTGTAAATGCCGTGACAAATCGGGCGCACCCAGACATCCCACCTCTTCATCGTAGGACAAGGCGAAATGGATGGGCAGGGCCAGTTCCCGCTTGATCATGTCGGGCACGAGTGCCAAACCAATGGCGCAGAAACTTTTCATGTCCGCAGTGCCGCGCCCAAAGAGTTTGCCTTCCCGTTCCACGACTTGGAAGGGATCTGTGGACCAATTCTGTCCATCGACAGGCACCACGTCCGTATGGCCAGACAGGACCACACCGCCGTTGACCATGGGACCCACAGTGGCAAAAAGGTTCGCCTTGTCGCCGGTTTGATCATGGATCAGAGTGGAGTCGATTTCATGCTCGGCAAGGTAGTCGCGTACGAAATGAATTAGGGCCAGGTTTGATTCTCGGCTAGTCGTATCAAAAGCCACTAAGCGATCAATCATTTCACGTGGTGTGAACACTTCGCCTACCATGTGTTTTCCCCATTGCCCGTTTGACGCAGAATAACCGCGACATCTCATCCGGTCCATACAGCGGGCCTAACATAGGTGAGTTTTCACCCATTCTTGAGGAGCCCTTGTTAATCATAGTCATTACCGATAATTTTTAGTTCAAGTGGGATAAATTTATTTATTTTCTCTCTATATTTAACATCTATCTGCTTGATCAAGGACTTGGGATGGCTTAGGGAGCCCCCATGCGCTGGCAGGTTCAAAAGGCGGTTTTGCCGATCATTCTCCTCGTAGCGGCCTTTGCGGCCTTCTTTGTGCTTTGGAGTACACGATCCACTGTTGAGCCGACCGATAGGACCGAACAACCCTGGCTGGTTTCCTCCAAAGAAGTACGTCTTGCCAACGTGCAGCCAAGGCTGCGCCTGTACGGCGAAATCGTAGCCGGACGAGAAGTCGATCTGCGCGCCCTGGTGCCCGGCGAAGTAGTAGCAGTAGCGGACAGCTTTGTCGAAGGCGGCAAGGTTGTTCAGGGCAATATGATCATCGAGATTGACGATTTTGAATATCGAGCAAAATTCGATGAACTGTCAGCGCAAATCAACGAAGCCCGCGCCAGGTTGCAAGAGATTAAGACCCGCAAAGCCACCTTCGATCTGGCCCTAAAACGGGACTGGGAGATGGTTGATTTGCTGCAACGTGATGTCAAACGCATGCAGGCTTTGTCGGGGAAGGGTACCGTATCCGATAAGCGGCTAGATACCGCGCAAATGGAACTGACCCGGCAGCAAAAAACAGCGGAGATGCGGCAAAGCGACCTAGTTGCGGAAACAGCACACATCAAACAACAAGAAGCCGTAATCAAACGCTTGAGTGTCGGCCTTCGCCGCGCGAAACGAGATTTGCAGCGGGTCCAACTGACAGCGCCTTTTGATGGATTTTTAGCTGATGTCCAGGCCCAAGTTGGCAAGCGTATGGGTGCTAACGACAGTGTCGCCAAATTGATCGACCCAGGCCGTCTTGAGGCCCGCTTTACCCTGACCGACCACCAATATGGCCGCCTGATTTCCGAGGGTGCCTTAGCAGGCAGACCTGCGAAAATTACCTGGCAGGTGGGCGGGCAGAGCTTTCAATTTAACGGCCGCCTAGATCGTATCGGCGCCCGCGTCGACAGTTCAAGCGGAGGTGTGCAAGTCTTCGCGCGCCTGGACGGCACTGATCTTACAAAACCCCTACGACCAGGTGCCTTTGTTGCCATCACTGTTCCAGACCGCACCTACCGGGCTGTCGCGCGAATGCCCGAAAGCGCTCTTTACAACGGCGATACCGTCTATGTCATCAAGGAAGAGCGTCTAGTTAAAAGAGACGTAGAATTAGTGGCACGCATCGACAACGATGTGCTTCTTCGCGGTGGGATAAAGATGGGCGACTGGGTCGTCATCACCAAATTTGCTGAAATTGGACCGGGACAAAAGGTGGAGGTCCGCTAAATGTCCCCCGCTGATTTGGTGCGCCTATTCGTCCGGCACCGCAACGCTGCTAACTTATTGATGGTGATAATGCTAGTGATGGGCGCGGTCTCGCTATCACGGATGAATACCCAATTTTTCCCGGATTTTGGCATCGACATGGTTGCAATCAGCGTTGTCTGGCCCGGGGCCGGAGCCGACGACGTGGAAGCTAACATCGTCACCGCCATTGAACCCGAGGTTCGGTATCTGAACAACGTAGACAAGGTGACCTCGTTCGCTGTGGAAGGCGTCGCGACAATCCTGGTAGAATTCAATGCGGGCAGCGATATGCAAGCTGCTCGCTCAGACGTTGATTCCGCAGTAGCGCAAATTACCACCCTGCCGGAAGACAGCGAAAAACCCAAAATCAGCCGCGTTGCCCGCTACGACACCATCTCGCGTATAGCTCTGTCCGGCCCGTTCAGCGAAGCCGCTTTAAAGGCCATTGCCAAGCGAATTCGTGAGGGCCTACTAGCTCGGGGCGTGGATCAGGTCCTGATGTTCGGCGCCCGGGACGAAGAAATATGGGTCGATGTTGCGCCCCATACCTTGCGGCGCGTGGATCTTACATTGGAGGAGATGGCCGGACGAATAAGAATGCGCAGCCGAGATCTGCCTTCGGGCAATATCGAAGGTCTGGTGGAAAAACAGATCCGAAGCCTAGGGTTGGAAACTACCGCCACGGGCCTCGGTAATTTAGAAATTAGGGCCTTGCCAAATGGCGAAAAATTACGGCTGCGGGACATCGCGGAGGTTCGGGAAGCATTCGAGGCTGAGGCCCCGGAAGGTCGCTTTAATAGGAATCGAGCCATCGAACTTCATGTGAAACGGGCCGTGGGTGCTGATGCCTTGGATATCTCCCTAACCGTCGAGACTTACCTAGCGGAACTACGCCAAACCCTACCACCAACCGTAAAGCTGGAATACTACGATGTGCAGGCCGGATTGATCCGGGAACGCATCGCCATATTATTGAAGAATGGCTTGGGTGGTTTGGCCTTGGTCTTGATCATCCTGTTCATATTCCTAAACTTGCGGGTAGCCGTATGGGTTGCTGCAGGCATTCCCGTGGCATTGATGGCAACGATGGGTGTCATGCTACTAAGTGGCCAGTCCATTAATATGGTCAGTCTGTTTGCGCTGATTATGACCCTGGGTATTATTGTGGACGATGCCATCGTGGTGGGGGAGCACAGTGCGTCCTGCCGTCGCCATGGCATGAATGCGCTGGAAGCCGCGGAGCGGGGTGCCTTGCGCATGCTGGCGCCGGTCGTCGCATCGTCACTGACTACCATCGCGGCATTTTTACCTTTGATCCTCATTAGCGGCATCATCGGCACAATCCTGGCAGCCATACCTCTGGTCACCGTTTCAGTCCTGATCGCCAGTCTATTCGAATGCTTTCTGGTGCTGCCGGGTCATCTGCGTGGTGCCCTGGCGGTAGGTCGGGAGCACGAATCACGCGCTAGGGTCTGGTTCAATCATCATTTTGACCGGTTCCGGACCGGCCCCTACCGCCGCATATTAGAGATTGCGGTTTCTTGGCGTTATTTGACCTTGTCTGGCACCCTTGCGGCGCTGATCATTTCCTTGGGCATCATTTTCAGTGGCAGGGTTGGCTTCCAATTTTTCCCCTCGCCCGAGGGCGATATCGTCTTTGGGAACGTGGTAATGCTGCCCGGCATGCCGCGTGAACAAACGGAAGCCATGGTACGTGAACTGGAGCGGGCGGCATACGCTGCAGCGAAACAGGCACAAGATGCGATTGGCAGTCGTGGCAATCTGATCGATTCTACCTTTGGCAAACTGGGCGTGTCTCAAGCACCGGCATACCGCAGCCTTAGCGGCAACAAATATGGTGGCCTTTACGTCGAATTGGTGCCTTCCGATCATCGAAAGGTGCGCATGTCGCAATTCATTGAGGCCTGGCGCGCAAACATCAAAACTCAACCCGGCGTCGAGCGCATAAATCTGAACGAACGGCGGGCCGGACCACCAGGCAAGGAAATCGACATACGGCTGATGGGCGGCTCAACCAAAGACCTGAAAGCTGCAGCGGTCGAGATGAAAGACTTGTTGTCCCGGTTCCCTGGCGTCAGCGAACTGGAAGATGACCTACCTATTGGCAAGCAGGAAATTATTCTGGAGCTAACGCCACGAGGGCGGGCTCTTGGTTTCTCCACAGATAGTGTAGGGCAGCAGGTGCGGGCCGCTTTTCAAGGCACAATTGCCAAACGTTTCCCGCGCGGTGACGAAGAGGTCACGGTAAGGGTCCAGTATAAGAGCGGCACCACCACCACACAAGATTTGCTCAATCTGTACCTGCGTGGCCCGTCCGGTACGGAGACCCCGTTGAATGAAGTCGTCTCCATGCGCGAGAAAGTCGGGTTTGCCCGAATAAAGCGGAAAAACGGACAGCGCGAGGTCGCGATCACAGGCGAATTGAATGAGGAAAAAATTGAGATGGGCAAGTTGTTAGCCGCTCTGAAAGACGGTGACCTCCCCGTGATTGCCCGGAAACACGGCGTGCAATTCAGTTTCGCTGGTAGAGCAGAGGAGCAAGCCCGAACTATGGCTGACATAAAACTTGGCGCTATAGTGGGCATGGCGGCTATTTACGTCATTTTGGCCTGGGTTTTTTCCTCCTATACGCGTCCCTTCGTGGTCATGGCAGTTATTCCATTTGGCGTGATCGGCGCCGTAATCGGTCATCTGCTGCTGGGCTTCGACCTAAGTATCTTGACTTTGGTTGGCCTGCTAGGCCTGTCAGGAATTTTGGTTAATGACTCTATTATCTTGGTCTCTACCATCGACGAACGCATCTCAGGTGGAGAAGCGACCATTCCCGCCATCATCGGCGGCAGCCAAGACCGATTGCGCGCCGTCCTGCTAACATCCCTGACCACCATTGGCGGCCTAACGCCCTTGTTATTTGAAACCAGCCTACAAGCGCAGTTCCTGATCCCAATGGCGATTACCATGATTTTTGGTCTGGCGATGGCAACCGTCCTTGTACTACTGGTCATTCCGGCCCTAATCGCCATTCAATTGGATATTCATAACCAGCTAATTCGAATTCGGGCCTCCCGAATGTCGTTGCTAGGACCTTTCTCATGGGACTAGTCATAGCCTTCCCCGCTCAAAAATTTTGGCTGGTCAATCAAGTATTTGACTATCTACGCCAAAAGGCACGAGTGAACAGGACCATCACAGTTAACAACTCTAACCGCCCCAACAACATCCCCGAAGCCAACAACCATTTCGCCATGTCCGGCAGTGACGCGAAAGTGCCGGACGGGCCGATCACATCGCCCAGGCCCGGACCTACGTTGGCAATAGCCGTACCAGCCCCGGATACGGCTGTGATAAAGTCAAGCCCCATGAAACTGAGAGCCACGGCCATGACAGCGAAACTAAGGATGAAAAGGAAGAAGAAACTCATCACCGAATCCATGACGGACTCCGGGATTGGACGGCGGTTAAAGTTGGCTACGAACACGCCATGTGGCTGTAACAGGCGGCTCATCTGGCTGCGAGCGGCAGCATACAGCACCTGAAAACGAAAGACCTTTATACCACAGGAAGTCGAACCCGCACACCCGCCGATGAACATGACGAAAAAGAACATCACCACAGCAAAGCCGCCCCATTGCCCATAGTCGTCGGTGGTATATCCTGTACCGGTCAAAATAGAGGTGACGTTAAAAACTGTATAGCGGATGGCCTTGTCCAGAGGTAGGCCGTTTTCCCCTATTTGGTAGAAGACCATGCATCCTACAGCGGCTACTAGAATGGAAAAAAACCAACGTACCTGACTATCCTGCCAAAGCGCCAGCGGCTGGCCCCGCAAAGCCTGAAAATACAGTAGGAACGGCAGACTACCAATAATCATGAAGACCACCGCCGTATAGTCGATCAGGGCACTATCGTAGATACCGATTGACAAATCCGAGGTGGAAAAACCGCCCGTAGCAATGGTCGTCATTGCGTGAGCGGCGGCCTCGAAGGCTGGCATACCCGCTGCCCAATAAACAAAAGCGCAAATCATTGAAAGGCTGAGATAAATAATGCTAATCGCGCCGGCAATCTGGGCGGTACGCGGTAATACCTTCTCAGAAGCATCAGAAGATTCCATGCGAAACAGTTGCATGCCACCTACTTGCAACAGCGGCAAAATCGCCACGGCCGTAACGATGATGCCTATCCCCCCCATCCACTGCAGTAGAGCGCGCCAAATCAGAATACCTGGCGGGGCATATTCAAGGTCTGATATGACTGTAGATCCAGTCGTGGTAATGCCCGACATGGCTTCAAAAAATGCGTCCGTATAAGAAAGGTCCAAATCAGCAAAAACGAAGGGTAAAGCGCCGAAAGCAGGCGTCGTGACCCAAACCGTCGTGGTCAAAACGAAGGCTTGGCGAAGCTGCAGATTTTCGCCGCTGCCCCAGCAGGAGATAGCCAGGGCCGCACCGACGAAGCCAGTTAAGAACGCGGCTGCCAGAAATACCTGCCAATCAGGATGGCCTGCCCATGCATCCAGTAGGGCCGGCACCAACATCGCAACACCCAGGATCAATAAAAGGACGCCGTTGACTAAAAAAACTGCCCGATACTCGCGCATAGCGCCAAAGGGCCCTAGCGGACCGCACCGCCCGACATTAACATATCAATCCTGTCCCCAACGTAACCCAGACACTCCAGTATTTCTCGACTGTGATGTCCCAATCCGGGCGCTTGTTGCCTCGGATCATCAGGATCTATGGGCTCGGTACCTGGTATCTGCGGTATCGGAATTACACCCATGCCAGGCTGGGGCATCATCTGAACAGCCCCCGTTGCCACGACGTGGATATCGTCCACCCAGTCGCCATGCTCAGCAATCGGTTGGCACAGAACGCCCGCCTCGCTCAGCTTTTCGGCCCACTCCTCCGCCGTGTGCCTCATCAATATGTCCTGTATGGCGGGTCCCAGAGAATCCATATGTGCCGCTCGACTTGCGAAAGTCCCGTAACGGGGATCCGAGGCCAAAGAGGGGGAGCCAAGTGCCAGGCACAGCTGTAAAAATTGGGCCTCTTTTACCAGGGTAATAGCAATATAACCCTTTTGCGTACCGTAACTGCCAGCCGGAGCATTGTGGGCCGCTGGTATGCCGCCCTCCAGGTGATGATCTGCGATGCATGAGGTCTGCAAGGCTGCCGCGGCCTGCATTAGATTGCAGTCGATAAACCGGCCTTCTGACTGGTTCCGTTTGGCATATAACGCTGAAGACAGGGCCTGGAAAGCATAAAGGGCCGTGACACAATCCACGATGTAATGCCCTACGCGATGAGGAACGCCGTCTTGGCCGCGGTTGATAGACATCAGACCGGAAAACGATTGCAAAACGGTATCGGTGGCAGGCCGACCAGAATATGGTCCCGTCTGACCAAATCCGCTAACCGATAAATAAATTACCCCGGGATTGACCTCGCGGACATCGTCGTAGGCCAAGCCAAACCCGGCACATACGCCCGGGCGGAAACCCTCGATAAAGACATCGCAACGGCTAGCTAGATCCTTGGCCACGGCCAATCCATCCTTGTTCTTTAAATCCAGAACAATGCTTTTCTTACCTCGGTTCGCGGCCATAGAGATTGATGACTGATCACCATAAACTTTGCCAAGGCCCCTCGCCCAGTCTCCTTCCGGCGGTTCAACCTTCGTGACATCGGCACCATGCTGGGCCAACAACTCGGCACAATAAGGGCCCGCGAAACCTTGGCTCAAATCCAGAACCCGCAGCCCCGCAAATGGTTTTTCATAGCTCATGAAGGCCCATCATAGGCCTATCATACCATCCTGGTAATGGATTTATGCCGCGCCGCAGGAACCACCCCCCAATACACAAAAGCGAGAGCAATGTGGATGGTTCAGCGCTACAGGAGTTTTGGACGCAGCCAGAGTTGGCCCCATTTTGAATCGCGCGTCATAGGGCAACAACGTGCAAGGCATTACGGTTAGATCCCGATCATCTTTATGCTTGACTATCATGCGCGATGTCGCGCACATCATGGCGTCGGGCGAAATATTCAGAATTCCCCAGCAGGAACTAGTTATTTCGGGAACCTCTAAACTCTCATCCATCTCGGGGAACAAGACCAACTCAGCGGGATCGTCAGGGTTTACAGGAATGGCGTGGGCTTTGAGAAATTTCGCATACCCCTGACGCAAACGTCCCTCGTCCTCGCCGGAAAGAGTGCGGCCGGCAATGTTAATGTTAAACCGGTTTTCGGCTAGCCATAGCAGACCTTCCATCATTCGGCGCCAAGCATGTTCTCCCCGCTCCAGTTCATGCATTTTAGGGGCGTAGTGATCCACCGAGACCCGCAGACAAAGCTGATCGCCATAGCGCCATCGCAATGATAATAATTCATCGGACAATTTCATCATTGGACGCATGGCGTTGGTTAGAACCAAAACCCGATAGCCACGGGCCAATGCATCGTCCACCATATCCAAGATTTCCGGATTCATGAAAGGTTCGCCACCGGTAAAACCAACCTCTCGCGCCTGCCAATCTGTCTGTAGCTCGTCCAGCATACGCGCTACTTCAGTAGCC
>CAZDQC010000001.1:3991-32779 GCA_964507245.1 uncultured Rhodospirillaceae bacterium | reverse complement strand
CTCGCGCAGCAGTAATTATTTGTGTTAATTTGCTGTCATGCGGGCGTAGCTCAATGGTAGAGCAGAAGCTTCCCAAGCTTAAGACGAGAGTTCGATTCTCTTCGCCCGCTCCAATCTATCAGTCGGGGAACCCACGCATGGCGAAATTGAGGGCGGTATTTCATTACGCCGCAAGCGCCGGTATCAGGGAAAGCTTGTCAGTAGTCGAGAGCGACTGGCTGACTATTGATATTTGTGACGAAGGCGACGACGGTCGACTATTTCAGCTAATAGCAGACGCGGATGTCTTATGGCATGTTCTACAGCCAGCAACGGCAGAGGTGATTGCGGCGGCGCCAAAACTACGGCTGATTCAGAAAATTGGGGTAGGCGTCAACACCATAAACCTTGAAGCTGCTCGTGCACGCAATATTACCGTTTGCAACATGCCGGGCACCAACAGCCAGGCGGTTGCGGAGGCGACCATAATGCTGATGTTGTCAGCACTACGTCGAGGCATGGTGTTCCATGACGCAACACGCCGGGGTGATGGCTGGTGCATGGATCCAAGTGTCTTTGATCAGATTGGCGAAATTTCGGGGCGTACTGTCGGTTTGATCGGCTACGGTGAAGTAGCACGTCGCACTGCCCCCGTAGTTGCTGCTCTGGGAGCACGAGTATTATACACGGCGACAGAACCTAAGGATGACGCCGTTGGCGAATGGCGTGACCTGAAGTCACTGTTGGTGGAAAGCGACGTAATTTCACTTCATCTGCCGCTGACACCAGAAACCGACAAGATAATTGATGCTGCGGCTTTCTCCATCATGAAGCCGGGCGCCGTTTTGGTGAACACTGCACGCGGCGGTCTGGTGGATCAGTCAGCACTGCATCTGGCTCTCACTGAAGGAAAACTATTGGCCGCCGGATTGGATGTATTTGCCGCGGAACCAATTAATGATGCAGAACCTTTGTTGGCCTTGGACAAAGTAGCGTTGATGCCCCACGTTGCCTGGTTGACCCCAGAAACCATTAACCGCAGTATCCATATCGCCGTTGAAAATAGCCGCAGATTGATAGACGGCGGCGAATTCATACACCGAGTAATCTAACAACAGGATGGCTACGATTAACGAACAGCCTCCATTCTCCGCGCACGTCAATTTCGAGGATTTCATTCTGGGCGACCGGTTCGTGTACGGCGCATATGAAATGCAGCGGGACGAAATGGTTGCTTTCGCTGAGAGGTTTGATCCAGAACCATTTCATCTTGATGGCGACGCCGCCAAGGCAATGGGCTGGGATGACTTAATCGCATCAGGCCCCCATGTGTGCGCAGTATGGCGGCGCATGTCCAAGGATGCTTTCGGTGCAGCGGATGCCTTTGTCTCGCCCGGCTGGGATGCCATCCGTTGGCGCACGCCCGTTCTTGTAGGTTACGTGCTGACCGTTACCTCGGAGGTTATAGAAGCACGACCTCTAAAAAGCCGCCCAAACCTAGGGTACGTTGAATTCAACAATGAAATTCACAATCAATATGGCGATCTGACCACCACCATGGTTACCAAATGGATGATCCACCGCCGATCAACCGATTGACCGGAGTTTCTCATATGAAAGCACCACGAATCGATCTTTATAGCGACACCCACACTAAACCTACCCCCGAGATGCGTCAGGCAATGATGGAGGCGGAGGTCGGTGATGAACAACAATTCGAAGATCCAACTGTCAACAAATTATGCGAGATGGTGGCGCTGTTGTTGGGACAGGAAGCCGCTGTTTTTCTGCCCTCAGGGACCATGTGCAACCAGATCGCCTTTCGGGTGCATTGCCAGCCCGGCGACGAGATTATCTTGGATTACACAGCTCATCCCATAAATGCGGAGAGCGGTGGTCCGTCGGCTTTGGCTGGAGCACAGACACGAGCACTGCACACCAAATTGGGTATCTTCACCGGCGACCAAGTGCGTGATGCTATTCGCCCGATGCGCCGGCACCTACCGGTTAGTCGCGTGATCTCCGTCGAGAACACCACCAATGCCGGTGGCGGCTCCGTCTGGCCCATCGAAGAAATTATTAGCGTCACGCAGGCAGCTAAGGAAAATGGTTTGTCGGCGCACATGGATGGTGCGAGGCTAATGAACGCGGTGGTAGAATCCGGCACCTCGGCCAAGGAATACGGCCGCCATTTCGATAGCCTTTGGCTGGATCTATCCAAAGGTTTGGGTTGTCCTATTGGCGGCGTCTTAGCTGGCAGCGCGAACTTCATCGAAAAGGCCTGGCGGTTCAAGCAACAAATCGGTGGTGCCATGCGGCAGGCCGGCATCGTCGCAGCGGCGGGCATCTATGCACTAGAAAAACATGTGGATCGCCTGGCGGAAGATCATAAAAATGCTCGCGCCTTTTGCAGAGAAATTGCTCAAATACCGGGCATCAAGCTGATTTTCGATCATTGCCCGACCAATCTGGTGTTTTTCGACGTATCGGAAACAGGTATGGACGCGGCAACAGTGGCTGAGAATTTACTGACCCACGACGTGCGAATTGGCGCCATGGGGCCCTATCGCATGCGGGCTGTTACCCATCTAGATGTCAACCAGGAACAATTGTCCGAAGCGGCCGAAGCATTACGAAAGGTAGTCGCCTAGGCCAATGCATCCAGTTCCGCATCTGTAGGAAAGCGGCCGATTGCCTTTTTAGAATATGCCAACCGGCCATCTACGGTAATTTCAAATTTACCGCCGCCAGAGGCAGTCAACGTCACGTCTGCGCCTAGTCTCTCGGCGATCCGGTCCCTCGCACGGAGGGCATTGGGTTCGTAGTTTCATTGCATGCAATATTCAATATTGATTTTCATAATAGATCCTTCTAGCCAAAACTACGCTGACGACTGATGCGGTCGTAGGCATCGTTGATGGTAGCCAGTTTTTCCGTTGCCAGATCAATAAATTCTTGCGGCAAACCGCGCGCCATAGCGCGGTCAGGGTGATTTTCCTGGATCAACGCCCGCCAAGTCCGCTTGATTTCCTCTTCGCTGGCATTTGGTTCTATACCCAAAATCGTATAGGGATCTGCCAAATCAGGTCCCAGATGGTAGGCTCTTATACGGGAAAATCCGGCCTCGTTAAAACCGAATATTTCAGCGACCTTTTTCAGATAGTCCAATTCCGCGGGGTGGATAACCTGGTCCGCCTTGGCGATGTGAAACAGACCATGTAGCAGATCCTCTAAAGTTTGAGTGGCTGGCTCAAACAAATGAGCGATCTGCGATGCATAGGCTTCGTAACCCGCCACATCCTTGCGGGCTTGGTTAAAAACACGTGAAACACCCTTCATGTCCTCAGGCGAGACCTTAAATATCTGTTTGAATGCCTCCACCTCGTCTCGAGTAACCTGACCATCTGCCTTGGCCATCTTGGCACCAAGAGCAATCACGCCGATCGTGAAGGCAATCTGCTGGGTCCCGTCGGTATCGTCACTGGTGATTTGGCGAAAAGAATCCGCAGCCTGACTTGCAATGTCGCCTAGTAGCGCCCCTAATGGGCCACCCAAGGTATCGCCAACACCACGTACTAATCTGCTCCAAATGCTCATACTGCAATTTTTTAGATTATTTTCTTCATCCGCGCACGGCTAGCCTTATGCCGACGGAAGGAAATCGGCAGGGGAAGGTTGCTTGAGCAATTTTTCATCAATAAAACATTTGTAATTTAACATATTGAGGCTCGAAGAGATGCCTGAAAAATGGAATTTTTGGATCGACCGTGGTGGCACTTTTACGGATATTGTCGCCCGCCGACCCGATGCCGGTTATCTAAGTCATAAACTGCTATCAGAGAACCCGGAGCAATACCCCGACGCGGCACTCCAGGGGATTCGAGACCTTCTAGGTGTGGAAAATTCCGATCCCATCCCAACGGACTGCATCGCGTCCGTGAAAATGGGCACAACCGTTGGCACCAATGCCCTTCTGGAACGCAAGGGTGACCGCACACTGCTGGTTACCAATAAAGGATACCGCGATGCCTTGCGTATCGGCTATCAGAATCGTCCACGCCTATTCGACCTGAACGTTCAATTACCAGAGATGCTGTACGAGCGGGTGATCGAGATATCGGGACGTTACACGGCGCAGGGCGAGGAAAGAATCCCAATCGACCTTGAAGAGGCTAGTGCTGGCCTGCAGTCAGCTTATGATCACGGTATTCGGTCGTGTGCCATCGTTTTCATTCACGGATATCGCTACCCGACCCATGAAAATGCCGTAGCTGAGATTGCATCAGACATCGGCTTCACACAGGTATCGACTTCGCACGAGGTTAGTCCTCTGATGAAAATGGTTGGGCGCGGCGACACAACGGTTGTCGACGCATATTTGTCACCAATACTGCGCCGCTACGTGGACCGGGTCGCATCGGAGTTGGGCGATGCACAGTTGATGTTCATGCAATCCAACGGCGGCCTGACCGATGCCAGTTTGTTCCAAGGTAAGGATTGCATCCTGTCGGGACCGGCGGGCGGTGTGGTCGGCGCGGTACGCACGACGGCCATGGCGGATTTCGAGAAGATTATCGGCTTCGATATGGGCGGCACATCCACCGATGTCTCGCACTATGCTGGCCACTTTGAACGAGCATTTGAAAGTGAAGTCGCAGGTGTCCGAATGCGGGCACCCATGATGCACATCCACACCGTGGCCGCGGGCGGCGGCTCGATCCTGCATTTTGACGGCGCCCGGTTCACTGTGGGCCCCGATTCCGCCGGCGCCAATCCTGGTCCAGCCTGCTATCGCCGCGGCGGGCCCTTAACGGTTACAGACTGTAATCTCATGCTAAATAAGCTAAACCCCGATTTCTTCCCCAAAGTCTTTGGCTCCAAAGGTGACGAGTCGCTGAACCATGCGGTGGTGGTGGAAAAATTCAAAAACCTAGCAGACAAAATCACGGCTGCTGGCGGTGATCCAATGGCACCCGAAGCCATCGCCGAAGGTTATTTAACAATTGCCGTTGAAAATATGGCTAATGCCATCAAGAAAATTTCGATTCAGCGCGGCTATGATGTTTCAGAATATGTCCTGAGTTCCTTTGGCGGTGCCGGCGGTCAACATGCCTGCCTGGTGGCTGACGCCCTCGGCATGAAGCAAGTGTTTTTGCATCCTTTAGCTGGCGTTCTCTCGGCCTACGGCATGGGATTGGCAGACGTGCGTGCCATGCGGGAGCAGGCAGTTGAGTCCATTTTGGATGATAAGCTGATAGTAGAACTGGAAGTCAGTCTGAAAAATTTAGCGGCGAAAGGTTTGGCAGAGTTAAAGAGCCAGGACATCGCAGATGACAGAATTTCGGTATTGCGCAAGGTACATATTCGCTATCAAGGCACAGATACAGCCCTGATGGTAGATTTCGGTAACAAGGACGGCATCGTCCAGGCCTTCGAGGAGAAGCACCAACAGCAATTCGGTTTCATCGACCACACTAAGGCGCATGTAGTCGAGGCCATATCCATTGAAGCCATTGGCGCAGGGGAACCAGCGGTGGACCTGCCATTAGAATCGGCGGGCTGCGGACGGGTAGATACCATCCCGCCCTTGGCATTGGTCCAGGCCTATATGGGCGGTGAATATCGCAACACACCAGTGATCGACCGCAACCACTTACACCCGGGCGATACGATCACCGGCCCGGCCATCCTACGCGAGGATACCGCCACTACAGTGATTGAGCCAGGCTGGCAAGGTGAGCTGACGGATGTTGGGCACTTCATCTTGAACAGAATTCAAGATCTGCCTAGACGCACGGCCGTGGGGACGGAAGCCGACCCGGTCATGCTGGAGATCTTCAACAACCTGTTCATGTCCATTGCCGAACAAATGGGTCTGGTCCTGGAAAAGACCACCAATTCCGTTAACATCAAGGAACGGCTCGACTTTTCCTGTGCAGTATTTGACCAAAACGGCGAGTTGATCGCCAATGCGCCTCATATGCCCGTACATTTAGGCAGCATGGACGAATCCATTAAGGCAGTGATCCGCGCCCACAGGCAGGCCATGCGTCCCGGTGATGTCTTTGTCTTGAATGCTCCTTATAACGGAGGCACCCACCTGCCCGATGTCACCGTGATTACCCCGGTTTTCGATGACGATAACGCCGGCGATCAGGCCCAGGTTTTGTTCTATGTAGCCTCGCGTGGTCATCATGCAGAAATCGGCGGCATTAGCCCCGGTTCCATGCCGCCTTATAGCAAGAATGTCGAAGAAGAGGGCGTCCTGATCGACAATATAAAGCTGGTGGATAAAGGACGTTTCCTGGAGCAGGAGATACGGGAAATTTTGGCCTCAGGTAGGTATCCCTCTCGAAACCCGGATAGCAATATCGCCGATCTTAAGGCTCAGATCGCTGCCTGTGAAAAGGGCGTGCAAGAATTACGCCGCGTGGTGGAGCATTTTGGGTTAGCCGTGGTCCATGCCTACATGGGTCATGTCCAGGACAATGCTGAAGAATCCGTACGACGGGTAATCGACGTGCTAAAATCCGGTTGTTTTGAGTGCCCTATGGACGATGGCTCCAAGATCAGGGTGGAGGTTTCAATTAACCATGAGGAACGCTCCGCTAAGATCGATTTCACCGGTACCTCGTCCCAGTTAGAAACAAATTTTAACGCACCCACCGCCGTCAGCCGCGCGGCGGTCCTTTATGTCTTCAGGTCAATGGTGGAAGATGACATCCCTCTAAACTCTGGCTGTCTGAAGCCAATCGAACTACATATTCCCGACGACTGCATGTTAAATCCAAAATTTCCAGCAGCGGTTGTCGCAGGTAACGTCGAAACCTCACAAAATATCGTCGACTGTCTCTTTGGAGCTTTGGGTCAGTTGGCCGGTTGTCAGGGCACCATGAACAACTTCACCTTCGGCAACGACGAGCTACAGTACTATGAAACTATATGCAGTGGCACCCCCGCCGGGCCAGGCTTCAACGGGACTGACGCAGTACACGCCCACATGACGAATTCTCGCCTAACAGATCCGGAAATTTTGGAATGGCGCTTCCCGGTTTTGCTGGACGGCTTCGCTATTCGGCCCAATTCTGGGGGCAAGGGCCAGTATCACGGCGGCTCTGGCACGTTGCGGCGTATCCGTTTCCTTCGTCCCATGACAGCCTCTATCTTATCCAGCCGACGCAAGGTCGCACCCCATGGCCTAGCTGGTGGTGGCGACGGCGAAGCCGGGCGCTGTTGGATCGAGCGCATCGACGGTACCGTAGCGGAATTAAGCGGCTGCGATAGTACCGAAATGGGGCCAGAGGATGTCTTCGTCATTCAGACGCCAACGGGTGGAGGATTCGGCGATGCAATTTCATGAGTAACACTTGGAACCTCTCCTCTGCCCATTTTTTTTCTAGCGGTCCCACGGAATTGATTGGGTTTAATATTGGCCTCGACGTAGCCAACAATGCCTATAATCACTGGATCGTCCGGTGAACAGCTACAGCGGCACAGGATGGCCTCGGCCAGCAGGCTGCCCGCTCCGCGGCATCACTGTAGTGGATGGCTAACATGCCCGGCCTCCACCCACTGGCGCCAATCCTGCTGGCATTAGGTTCAGCCACCTTGTTTGCTATATCCATTCAGGTTTTACATCAAGGTTTGCGCTTTACTGATTCCGAAACTGGATCACTGCTGCAAATTCTAGCAACCACAATTTGCTACTGGATTTTAGCACCGTGGTTTCTGGAAAGCTGGTATTGGCTCACGCCCGCCGCCTTGTTGTTTGCCGCCGTTGGACTGTTCAAGCCGTCGGTCTCGGCTAACGCCTCCATGCTAGGAGTCCATTACCTGGGGCCAACCCCAACCAGCACACTGGCAGCATCCTCACCCCTTTTTGCCGCTGCCTTTGGCGTTATGTTCCTTGACGAACGCCTGACGCTTCCCATTATCATCGGCACTTTCGCAATCATGGCTGGATCCGTCACCTTAGCGCAAAATGGGAGGGGACAGGCCCAGCGGGCCTGGCCACTGTGGGCCCTTGGCCTGCCACTTCTAGCTGCGTTCGTGCGGGCGAGCGGGGACGGCGTGACGAAATTCGCCATGGTGGAGCTGCCCAGCCCCTACTTCGCCGGGTTAGTGAGTTTTTCTGTCTCCTTAATCGTCGCCATTTGCGTTTACGGAGCTCGCCATCGGACCTTGCCCCGATTAGGAGTTCGATATGGAACTGGCTGGTACTTTCTTGCCGGTACCATAAACGCCATATCCGTTTTCTGCCTGAACAAAGCCCTGCAACTTGGCGAATTAATCGTTGTTGTCCCAATTGTGTCGGCCTCCCCCTTTATAACGCTTTTGATCAGCATGGTATTCATTCGGCGAGAAAATATCACCCGCAACAGCCTTATGGCCGTCTTTTTGGTGGTGCCCGGTGTCGTAATGATTAGCCTAGGACGGTAAATATCATGCTGTCCTTGAGCTTGAAATTCTTAGCCGGTCACGCAACGAAATTTCTTGCTTTTGGTGTTTTGACTGGCCTTTTTTTACCGCCTCTGGCTGACTTTCTACGCCCGGCCTTGGCTTCTACGATTTTCTTCAGTCTCGTTCTTTCGCTACTGCGGCTTGATTTTAACGATGTCGTGGGGCAGTTACGCCGGCCCCTTTTGCTGGTGTTGTTTACGGGGTTTGGCCTGTTTCTTTCCCCTGTCATTATGTCCTTGGTCGTGGAAGCCATCCACCTGCCCACCGGACTGGCAATCGGGCTGGTGCTGATGGCCGCATCAGCCCCGATAATGACGGCGCCCACATTTGCTCTAATCTTGGGCCTAGAGGCTTCATTCGCAATTGCAGTGGTCGTGCTTAACCATATCTTGCTGCCATTTACGCTGCCAGCCATGTCCCTTTGGCTGCTGAACTTGGAGATGCAGATTAGTCTCGGCGAATTCATGGGGCGCTTGTTATTGATGATTGGAGGCGGCTTCGCTGTTGCCATCATTTTAAAGCGTTTTGCGCTGACACCGGTGCGCTTACGTCATCACGCCCTGCATATTGATGGATTGATAGTAGTTTGTTTAGTAGTCATCGCGATCGCAATCATGGCCGGCGTGACAGAAGCATTTTTTACCCGGCCAAATTTTGTCCTAATCACTGTTGTGGCGGCATTCCTTGCGAACGCTACGCTTCAAATATTGGGCTCCCTAATCTTCTTGCCAGCAGGCCGGCGCATCGCATTTACGACCGGTCATATGGCTGGCAATTGTAATATGGCGTTAGTACTCGCTGTGCTAGCGGATAAGGCACAGGCAGATGTTGTGATATTTTTCGCCCTTGCACAGCTTCCCATGTACATGCTGCCTATCATCGCCAACCGCATCTATCGCCGACTGTTGTGATTGCATATATTCACCCGATGCAAACTGTTTTTGTCACTGGCGCATCGCGCGGCATCGGACTTGAATTTGTACGGCAGTACGGTGCAGATGGCTGGCGCGTCTTCGCCTGCTGCCGCACACCTGGACAAGCATCTGAACTAGCCGAAATTGTCGACCAATCAAATGGTCGTGTCACTGTTCATCCGCTGAATGTGGACGATGCTCTATCCGTCACCAATCTTAACAATGAGTTAGGCGGACAACCCTTTGATGTTCTTATCAACAATGCCGGCATCATGGGACAAGGCAGTGCTACCCGTGGCAATATCGACTATACGGCGTGGCAAAATTGCCTGTCGACAAATGTCCTGGGACCTACTCGCGTGGCTGAAACCTTCGCAGACAACATAATTGCTTCGAAGCAAAGAAAGCTAATCACAATATCCTCCCGCATGGGTTCGATTGCCGCTACGTCCGCTCCGAATTCCATCGTTTACCGTTCGTCCAAAGCAGCCGTGAATATGGTGATGAAAATTTTGGCCAATGATCTAGGGCCACAGGGCGTAATCGTAACCTCGTTTCATCCTGGCTGGGTGCGGACAGATATGGGTGGCAGCGCCGCTCCAATTTTGCCCCAAGACAGCGCTAGGTGCATTCGCCAAATTATTGCCAAGCTCGGCCCGTCCGATAACGGCGCCTTTCTCAACTACGATGGCGAGACTATTCCTTGGTAGTGTAAATTTTCCCTAGCTGAATATTTTGAAATACGGTTGTCGTGAATTTATGCAACCTCGCCAGAAACAAATTAAGGAAAACGCGGTATGTTAAGACCTGTTCGCAGGATCATCACTGGCCATGATGCACATGGCAATTCTATGATTATCGAGGACGCCCCGTCGCCCCACGTCCTAGAAAATTCGGCCCAGGAAGGGCGCGGTTTAACAGACCTTTGGCGTACTTTTTCTGCACCTGCCGACAATAACAGCCGGTCGGACGCGGCGGATACCCAAGTTACGCTGGTTCCGCCAGCCAGGGGAAGCGTATTCCGGTTCTTTCAAATCCGGCCCAAAGCTTGGGATTCCGACCTGTCGGACGAGGAGCGGTATCGTCGCGATGCCGAGAATTTTGCGAAAATGGGAGCTAGTGGCACCCATGACGACAAATCAGGCCAGGTCGGGATGCACAAGACAAATACCGTGGATTACATCATTCTTCTTTCTGGGAAAGTCACTATGATCCTGGATCATGGTGAGGTGAATATGGAACCCTTGGATGTAATGATTCAGCGGGGCACCAATCATGCGTGGGTCAATTATACCGACGAACCTGCAATTTTGGCCGGTATCCTAATCGACGCAATACCGGCCTAAGCCAACCATCTATGTCCTGTAAAATCTGTATCATGCTGCTTAGCAGCTTAATGATCGTGCTAGTGGCAAACGGTTAGCGTCAGACGTTTGGAATATTTTTGCGGCCCGTTGTTGCCGGCCTGGACATCAGTCGACAGACTTTCGGTCTGGTTATCGCCATTCAGGCCTTGTTATTTGGTTTTGTTCAACCTATCGCCGGCTTGATCGCTGACCGTTTCGGATCGGTCAAAGTCATTGTCAGCGGCACCTTGTTGTATGCGCTGGGCCTCTGGCTGATGAGTATCAGCGCCAATGCACTTGACTTACACATATCCCTAGGCCTTTCGGTCGGGTTGGGTCTGGCGGGTACCACTCAGGTCATTGTCCTGGGCGTCGTCAGCAAGGTGGCGCCAAATGAACGACGAGGGTTTGTGTTTGGCACGGTAATTGCTGCGAGTTCGTTTGGAATGTTTTTGTTTGTGCCTAGCGTACAGGGGGTGCTGGGCGTATTTGGTTGGCGTGAGACGCTAACCATAATGGCATTTTTGGTACTTCTGGTTCCGTTACTGGCTATTGGCTTGCAGATTAATGAGTCTACTGAAAAAGAAGGTAAAATGCAGTCCGTGCGAGAAGCCATTGGACCGCTTCGCCTCCCAGTCATCCTAGTGAGACCTCTATCCAGCTCAAAACACCGAAAAATCCTGGGCATATTCGAAGTAGAGTTCTTTGGCACGTCTGCCAATGGGACCCGGCTGTAGCTCGCGGTCCTCAAACTGAGTGACCGCGCGGATTTTGGCATGGTTACCAGATGAAAATATTTCATCAGCCTCCCGGACATCGTCAATGGTCAGAGTGCCTTCCACCACATCCACGCCATCCGCACGAAGTAGTTCGATAGTGCGTTGCCGGGTGACGCCATTCAAAAAAGTGCCGTTAATTGCAGGCGTGAAGGCTACGCCGTCCCTGACGATCCACAAGTTAGCGGAGAGAAATTCAGCCACGTTTCCGTTGGGGTCTAACACCACGGCATTATCAAAACCACGCTTGGCCGCATCCGCCAGAGCCAGAGATGTATTTGGGTATAGGCAGGAGGCCTTTGCTGTGGTAGGCGCCATGTCGCGGGCTGGGCGGCGGCGAGAAGACATACAGACCTTGAAGGGTCCCTCGGGCGGTATCGGGTTGTCATAGACGGCAAGAACAAATTCTGTGCTATCGGCTTCCGGTACCAAAAAGCCTTCACGGGCAAAATACATGGGCCGAATGTAGCATTCTATATCCTTGGGTAATCTGCGGACGCCCTCACGGCACAATTCCGCGATTTCACCAGCCTCCATATCCGGTTCAAGCATCATATTGTTGGCAGAATTTATCAGCCGAGCGGAATGTTCCTCCACATCCGGAACCAGACCGCCCATACCCCTTGCACCATCAAACACCACCGAGGACATCCAAAAGGCATGGTTCATCGGCCCGATCAGCAGGGGTTGTTCATCGTACCACTTACCGTCATGGAAAAAGACTGCATCCATGAGACCTACTCCATTGATTTGGCCCCTAGTGAATTACCACTAGCTAAGGGGTGGCCAAAATACAGCCCTCTTCGCAGGAAGCAACCTGCTCGATCAGTTATTATCTAGAGCTGCCAGTACTTTTGGCGGCGACATAGGCAACGAAGTCATGCGGACACCAACGGCATCTTTGATGGCATTTGCGATTGCCGCCATGACTGGAACGATGTTGGCTTCACCAACTCCCTTCACACCATAGGGATGGTCCGGATTGGGCACTTCGACAACTACCGCTTCGATCATCGGCAGGTCTGATGCCAGCGGCATACGATAATCTAGAAATCCGGTATTTTGCATGCGTCCATCTTCACCATAAATGTATTCCTCGTTCAAAGCCCAACCGATACCTTGAACGACGCCACCTTGAATTTGCCCTTCCACATAGGAAGGATGGATAGCCCTGCCCGCATCCTGTGCAGCCGTAAAACGGATGATGCTCACATGGCCTGTTTCAGGGTCTACCTCGACATCAACAATCTGGGTCGCAACGCCAGGACCTACACCCGTGGGACTGACGCCAGCGCTACCCACGATCGGCCCGCCAGTAGCAGATTTTTGAGCCGCTATCTCCTTTAACGACAACGGTTCAAAATCGCCTACGTTGGTAGAAGCCGGTTTAGCACAACCATCCTCCCAAATTACACCCTCAGGATCCACGTCCCAAATTCGGGCAGCTCGGACGCAGAGTTCGTTGATAACTTCCTTAGCGGAATTCACCACCGCTAGGCCAGAAGCCAAAGTCACTCGACTTCCGCCGGTGACATGGGTGTAACCCACATTGGCGGTATCGGCCACGGTGGCACGCACCTGATCATAGTCAATACCCAGGGATTCCGCCGCCATGATCGCCATAGAAGCCCGGGAGCCGCCCACATCCGGGCTGCCTGTAGCCACTACCGCCGTACCGTCATCGTTGATGGCCATAGTGGCTGCAGAATCGCCGCCGCCGTTGAACCAAAATCCGGAAGCCACGCCTCGGCCTTGGTTGGGGCCGAGGGGTGATTTGTAATGTGGATGATCCATCAAGGCTTCGATGGTTTCCGCATAACCGATGGAGTTGAAGGTCTGACCAAACACGGTAGTCGACCCATTGCGGGCAGCATTTTTTAATCGTAACGCCAAGGGGTCCATACCAATCTTCCTGGCCAGCACGTCCAGAACGCTTTCAACCGCAAAAGCAGCAATTGGAGAGCCCGGTGCGCGATAGGCAGCCGCTTTGCCCCGATTAACAGTTACGTCATAAGCTTCAGCCCGAACGTTTGCCAAATCGTAACGGGAGAAGGCGCACATCGCAGCGCCGATAACTGGTGCCCCAGGGAAGGCGCCAGCACCGAACCATAACTTGGCCTTAGCCCCGCAAATTGTTCCGTCTTTTTTAGCACCAATTTTCACTTTCATGATGCTGTCAGAGGTGGGACCTGACGCCTGAAAGACCTCGATCCTCGACATAACAATCTTCACCGGCAGACCACTTTTGCGTGATAGTGCAACCACAAGAGGTTCCAGATACACAACCGTCTTGCCACCAAAGCCGCCTCCCAGTTCAGAGGGTGTCACCTTCAAATCAGCGAGGTTCATATCCAATAATTTAGCGACGGCATTACGCACCACAAAATGACCTTGAGTGCACGTCCACAATTCCGCCTGGCCATCCTGATTGAATCGAGCAACAGCAGCATGAGGCTCTATATAACCCTGGTGCACGGCTCCAGTTGAGAATTCCATTTCAACCACTTCATCGGCTGCTGCAAAACCTGCTTCTAAATCACCCCGTTCAAATTCAGCAAATTTTGCAACATTAGACGGCTCGGTTGGTGCTGGTTCCATGCCCAAAGTAATTTGATCTTCATGCAATAATGGCGCATCGGCCTCCAATGCTGCAGCAACATCTGTTGCATGAGGCAAAATCTCATAATCCACTTCGATTAGTTTTAAGGCTTCATCTGCAACGGTTGTGGAAATAGCGGCAATGGCAGCAACAGCATGACCTTCGTACAAAGCTTTTTCCCGAGCCATGACGTTGCGGGTTATATGATGTAAGTTTTGTTGCACCCGCGCCGGCCCAACATATACCGAGGGGAAGTCTAGGATATCATCCTTGGTGATCACTGCCTTGACGCCCTTCAACGCCTCGGCTTTCGAGGTATCTATACCGCGAATGCGGGCATGCGCATGTGGGCTTCGCAAAACTTTGCCCACGAGCATTCCTGGCAAGCTAAGATCAGCGCCATATTGCGCCGCGCCAGTTACCTTCTCAACCCCATCGGGGCGGATGGGACGCTTGCCAATCCAATTGAATTTCTGGCTGTTGTCGTTCATTCCCATTGCCTTCTGATCTCGACTATTGTTTGCAAGGCAATAATACTGCCACCGCCATATAGTGCACAAGCCGGTCCCAACACAGTCTCCGATGCCAATTGCTACCGGCGTCTTTATTTCTATGCTGAATTCTTGTTTTTGGAGGCCGCAATATCGGCTGACATATCCCGTGGGTCGGTAGCGCCGATGTGAATTTCTGAAACCATCGCTCGCCGCGGCAAAGTCACGGCCATCAAGACGGCAGATGAGATATCTTCCGGCATCATCATACGGGCACGGGTTTCCGCGTCGGGCACCAGGGGCCGATTATCCATGATAGGTGTATCCACTTCGCCCGGCGACACCGTAATTGCACGGATACCGTGAGGCCGCATTTCCTGGGCTAAAATATTCATATAAACCCGCGCTGCCGTCTTGGCCGCGCTATAGACGGATCCGGCCATTACAGAAGGATTGACGCCAGCCATAGAGGCAATCATAACAATATCACCACGTCCTTGATCAATCATCGGCTGTAGAAGAGCCCTTGTCATCATAGCGGGGCCCATCGTGTTGACATCCATGACGCCGCGCCATTCGTCGGCCCCAATGAAACGGACGCTCCGAACCACGGAACTGAAGCCAGCGTTGTTGATCAAGATATCGATTGTACCGTGTTCCGCTAGTAAAGCGAGAGCGCAAGATTCGATAGCCTCGGGATCTGTCAAGTCGCAGATCACGGCACTCGCCACACCACCCGCAACGCTCACCGCCTGAATTGTTTCTTCCAAAGGTTCCGTACGTCGGCCGCATACAACAACCCTAGCCCCGGCTGCCGCTAAATCAATGGCGATGGCCCGCCCGATACCGGTGCCCCCACCTGTTACGAATGCGGTTTGGCCTCGTAATGTGCCCATGATGATTTTCCTCTCCGAAAAACAGCCTATATCATCAACGCCTTGAAACCAGATGCCAAGAGCCGCTTACAGAAATAACTGCCGACATTAACAAATTGTGCTCTGGGTCCAGCTGAATAATTTTGGTTACCGCATTTCAATTTACCAGCTCGATACCAAGCGTCCTGTAGATGCAAGGAAATAGACTATTTGGTCCATACCTATTTCTTTCAGCTTACCACCAGGTCTTCGATCCAAACGTTAAGCATCATGCCTTTTCTCAACGGCGCTACCATGGGTTAAGTCTCGGTCCGACAGTGGCGATCAGACAGCTTAGTTCGCGCTCCTCTGCCATCGGCTAGAGACCAAACGCAACCTAACATCGTCTTCACCTCGTACCATGAATTACTCTAGATTTGTTGGGTTACGCCTTGATAATGAATAAAATAGTTTCATATTCTATTGTTGCCGCAAGCGTTCAAGGGGACCACCAATTATGGCGTTGAGTGAAACTATCAAGGCTGGACCCAAGACCGGTCGGCTTGACCATATACCCGGCCACATGGGTATGCCGATTTTTGGAAGCACCTTCGAATTTCTTCGGGACCCCTTTGCCTTTCACCAGAGCCGGCGCGAGGAGCATGGCCTCGTTTATAAATTCAGCGCATTTGGCGGCGAGACGGTCGTCTTGCATGGTGCCGACGCTTTGGAATACGTCCTAATGGATCGGGAGCGAATTTTCTCGTCAAAGAATGGCTGGGACATTCTAGAAAAGCTATTCCCAAAAGGTTTGATGCTGCGAGATTTTGAGGATCACCGTGCCCACCGTCGGATCATGCAAGTAGCCTTTAAGCCCCGGCCCATGCAGGACTACATGCAACACTTGAATCAAGGCATCGCCGCCACCCTGCAGATCTGGACACCCTCAGAGCGGTTTGAGTTCTATCCCGCAATTAAGGATCTGACCTTGGAGCTTGGCGCCTCGGTCTTTTTGGGATTAGAGATGGGGGCCGACGCCTCACGGATAAACCAGGCGTTTGTGGATGAAGTAGCTGCCTCCTTGGCAATCCTACGTCGTCCGTGGCCCGGCAGTCAGATGCGCCGCGGCGTCAGGGCAAGGGCATTCCTGTTGGACTATTTTCGAGAACTGATCCCGGCCCGCCGCGCGGGCAACGGCAACGATATGTTCAGCCAGTTCTGCAAAGCCGAATCCGAAGACGGAGCTTTTTTTACAGACAATGAAATTGTTGATCATTTAAATTTTTTGCTTATGGCGGCCCATGACACCACCACCTCGGCCTTGACCACAATGATTTGGGCCTTAGCGCAATATCCCGAATGGCAAGATGCCGTGCGGGCGGAAGTCATGGCCGTGGGCTCGGATCAATTGGCTTATGATGATTTGGATAAGTTGGAATTGACCGAACGGGTACTCAAGGAAGCTTTACGCTATCGTCCACCCGTACCGTTTCTGCCTCGTTATGCTGAACACTCGTTCGAATTTGGAGGCTACGAGATACCCGGAGAAACATCCGTAACCGTCAGTCCAGGTCTCGTGGCCATGGACCCGGCATGGTGGACCCACCCGGACCGATTTGACCCCGACCGTTTTTCTGATAATCGGGCCGAGGATCGAGGCCATCGTTTCGCCTGGACGCCATTCGGTGGCGGTGCTCATAAATGTATCGGCATGCATTTCGCAATCATGCAGGTCCGTGCCTTCCTACATCAATTCCTTCAGCATTTTCGGATTACGCTCCCGGTGGGTTACCAAGACCGCTGGCAAGCCATTCCAATTCCCAAACCCAAGGACGGATTGCCGGTGATCCTTAGCCGGCGCTAGGAGCCGACTTGAGAACTAGCACCCACCTTGTTAACAGAATTGCGCTGGTCCTGGTGCCGGAGATCATGTGTTCCGATGACAAATCTGATGTTCCATGCCTCCGTCTAACTCGCCACCGGAAGCAAAGGCCCTACTGGAACGGCCCATGTACCATATAGACGAGGTGGTGCCGGAAAAGTGCTTCCTATCGTTTAGACTGTATGTATTCGCAATCGACGAGCGGAGAAATCGATTATGACGATAACGAGGCATCAAGACCGCTTGGGTTGGCGCTTGAAGTTAGGTGTAGTCACTCCAGCCACCAATACCATTGTCGAACCGGAATTCCATATGATGGCACCTCAGGGTGTGACCAACCATACTGCGCGGTTTCTGATCCCTAACATGGCTCTAAACAGCAACGAGGATTTCGAGGAACTCGTGGTCAAGATAAAGGCCACCCTGGACGATGCAGTGGATGGCCTGACACCAGCCCTTGTGGATCATATCATCATTGGCATTTCCGCTGAATCTTTCTGGGACGGTGCTGACGGCGCCAAAGCCTTGCAGCAACGGCTTGAGGCAAAGGCGAGCTGCACTATGACCCTGGGCTCGGCCGCCGCTCACGCGGCACTGGAAGCGGTGGGCGCTCGGCACCTGGGCGTGATTACACCCTATTGGCCGGTTGCGGACGAACGGGTGCGCAACTATTTTGGCGAGTGCGGCTTTGACATTGTGGCGCTTACTGGCCTTAAGGCCTCCAGTCCTGTGAATATCGCCGAGCAAGGCGAACAGACCCTGCGTCATGCTATGCAAGAGGTAAACCGCCCCGGCGTAGACACAATCATACAGGTCGGGACAAACCTGGGCATGGCGCAGCTGGCGAGTGAAGCCGAGCGTTGGCTGGAAAAACCCGTAATTGCTATTAACACCGCGTTATATTGGCATGCGCTACGGCAAAACGGTATCAGCGACAAGATCCCTGGATGGGGTCGTCTTTTGGCGGATTTCTAGATCATGGAATTTGGTATCTTTGACCATCTAGATTGGAATCAGCGGGATCTCGCGGCCCACTACGAGGACCGACTGAAATTGTTGGAAGTTTATGACCAGGGCGATTTTTACTCTTATCATTTAGCGGAACATCATGCCACGCCGCTGGGCACGGCGCCTTCGCCTGGCATTTTTCTCTCCGCGGTGGCACAACGCACCAAACGGCTTCGTTTCGGCCCGATGGTCTATTGCCTGCCGCTTTACCACCCGATCCGGCTATTGGAAGAAATTTGTATGCTAGACCAGATGAGCGACGGCCGGCTGGAGCTAGGCGTGGGACGCGGTATCTCGCCTATCGAGGTCGGGCATTTCGGCTTGGATCCCAAGATCGCCCCCGCCATGTATAGGGAAGCTCTCGACCTAATCTTGGCGGGTCTGAAGGGCGGAGAATTAACATTCAGCGGCGATCACTACCAGGTACGCGAAATGCCGCTGACCCTTTGGCCTCGTCAGCGACCTCATCCACCCCTTTGGTATGGGCTATCCCATCCCGACAGCACAGTCTGGGCTGCACAAAAGGCGGTCAACATCATTACCAACCGAGACGAAGCAGGCAGCCGCCAGATCACTGACCGTTATCGCAAAGAATGGCGCGACCTGGGTCAAGACGAAGCGTCCTTGCCCCGAATGGGCATGAGCCGCCATATCGTAATTTCTGAAACTAAGCGTGAGGCACTGGCGATCGCGCGCCGTGCTTATCCGGTCTGGCGTAACAGTTTTTATGTTTTGTGGGACCGCAACGGTATGAAACCCATTAATGTACATTTTCCTGAAGAGTTGGACGACCTGATCGACCTGGGTCAGGCCATCGTCGGCACGGCAGACGATGTTGTCGAGGAAATTCTGCGCCAAGCCATTGCCAGCGGTGTTAACTATTTTCTATGCCGCTTTGCCTTTGGTGACATGACTTATGACGAAGCAAAACAGTCGGTGGATCGGTTCACCAGTGTTCCCAATGTACAATCCGGCTGATCGGTGGGCGTTTGGCAGGCTTAAAATCCGTACCTTTGGTATAACCGACGGGCAAAAGGGCAACTTGCATATAATTATCGGGAATTCCCAACAAATCGGCCGCTTCCTTTTCGTGAGCCAAATGCAGCGTAGTCAACACCGTTCCTAAGCCGCGGGACCGCAAGGCCAGCTGAAAACTCCAAACTGCCGGCATTATCGACCCCATAAGGCCAGCCCAGGCTGTGCGCGGTGGATTTTGCGGCATCTGACCAATATTAATGCAGGGCAGCACCATCACCGGAACCTTCTGCATCTTATCCGCCAGATAGATCGCTGAGTCGATGACCCGGCTGGTCTGGCCGCCGTCATCCATGTTGGCTGCGTCCTTTTCGGCTTGGTCTAGGTAGGCCATGGCACCGCGATGGTACATATCCCCCAACGAGGCCTTTTTCTCATTATCCGTCACTACGACCCAGGCCCAGCCCTGCCGGTTAGATCCCGTTGGAGCCTGTTGTGACAAATCCAAGCATTCATTAATTACCTCGGCCTGCACCGGGCGATCAAAGTCCAACCGCTTGCGCACGGCACGGGTCGTTGAAAGCAAGGCATCAGTCACAGAAAGATCAAATTCGGTCATTAGGTTCCATCGCAATAGAAATTATTGGCATTAACCAATATACCATTTTGCCCGTTTGCAGAACAGACCAACATCATAAGTCTGGAATTGCCCGTGGCAAAAAATTTCGGCGAACAATTCTCCAAGAAAGAGATTCGGCGATCACCGGCATTGGCGGCGGTGCTAGTCATCGCCCGGGAATGGCATTCCAATACTAGGGCTTGATACGGTTTAGCAGCCTGGACATTTGCCCATATTTTCTTCTTCATACCAGCAGGCACGGAAGTATTTCCTGCGATTTACTGGTCCAATTCCTTCGGCCAGTTCAAGTTAACGGCTCCCTACGGACCATTCTGTACTCACACAATAATTTTGCGGTTCGTTCTCAAAAATTGCTTTCGAACATACCGCCGTCCACCAACAAACTATGTCCTGTGATATAACCGGCTTGGGCGCTGCATAGAAAGGCGCAAGCCTCCCCGAATTCCTCTGGGGTGCCAAACCGCTTAGCGGGAACTTGGCCAGCTTGGCGTTCAGCCGCCTCTTCCGTCGAAATGTTGCTCTGCTGTGCATTATAGGCGATACCGCCGCGCAGTCGATCGGTGTCTATAAACCCTGGCAAGATATGATTTATGGTAACGTTATGGTGCGCAACGGAACGCGCGACGCCCGCCAAAAATGCCGTCAGTCCGGCGCGGGCGCCTGACGACAGATCCAGTCCAAAAACCGGCCGCTTGACCGAAACGGATGTAATATTAACGATCCGCCCGAAACCTCTCTCGACCATAGGGTCTATCACTGCCTGGATCAATTCGATGGGCGTAGCAAAATTCATGGTCACGCCATCCAGCAAATCCTTACGGGACAATTCACGAAAATCCCTAAACGGTGGTCCACCATTATTGTTGACGAGAATGTCCGGTTTGGGACAGGCGGCCAAAAGTGCTTGCTGGCCGTCCTTGGTGGAAACATCAGCTAATACGGGCGTAACGGTTACATCCGCAGCAGCACGAATTGCATCCGCCGAGGCCATAGTTGCCTCCTCGTCGCGGCCGTTGAGAATAATATTGACGCCATTATCGGCAAGGGACATGGCGCAGCCCCGACCTAATCCTCGGCTTGAGGCACATACGATAGCTGTCCGCCCTGCAATTCCTAAATCCATGATTGAATTCCTTTAGTCGTATTGGTTCTTCATCTCAATAGCGCCATGATCTTTTTGGTGGAAGTAATTCGCGGCGTAAAATTCTTTCATCAGATCGGCATACAGACGTGGCTCGTATTTTGGTGGATGCTCGTCATCTATTCCGGATGGCGCAACCTCAATCATCCGATAGGGGTTGGGGCTGTGAAAATAGGCCAGGGAGTATCGGTCATCCTTTCCTTCGACGATCACGCCGTGTGGAGTGGAAAGAAAGCGATCATTAGACATGCGCCGAAGGATATTTCCGATATTGACTAGGAAAGTGCCCGGGATCAACGGCGGCGGCAGCCATTCCCCAGAAGGCAAGCGGATAGCGAGGCCTGGCACGTCCACTCGGGCCAATATAGTCATAAAAGAATTGTCCGTATGGGGTGCCGTACCAAAGTCGTTATCCCTGATCTCAGTGGGCGGGTAATGCAGCATTCGTAGCGTGGCATTGTTTTCTTCCGTAAAATAGTCATCAAGAAAATCCGCTGACATGCCGAGAGCTACGGAAAACGGCCGTACCAGACATTGCCCCAAGGCATTCAAGGCTGCAAAATAGCGCATGATCCCCTCGCGGAAACCCGGCAAACCATCGGGCCAGTAGTTGTGTCCGCGCAAGGGCGTCCCAGCTAAGACATCCGGATGATCCGGGCTTCGGTCATGCGTGACGAAAAAAGATTCATTCTGGTTTGGCGTTGTCGCCTTGTGCACGGTGGAATGAGCCTGCTTCGAGGCATTCATGGGCATGTACCCGATGTTGTTCTCATCCAATGACAACGCCATTTTGCTTTCCAGGGGCAGGGCGTGAAATCGCCTTGACTGCACAAAAGTGTTATCAATCAAATCCTGTGGTATTCCATGATTTTGAACGTAGAAAAATCCGATAGTTTGACAGGCGTGTTTGATTTCGGCCGCCAAGGCTTCTAACGCCTCTGGTTTGCCGTCCAGATAACAACTTAGATCAATGATGGGTATTTGTGCCAACGCGGTGTCGAAATCTTGGACCGCCTGTTCCTGAAACAAATGCATTTGATTAAATGTCCTTGTCAGCTGCATCCACTGCGGGGCGTCATGCGCCACGGATACAACTATATCGCACATCGAACTGATACAACATACCCTACGAAAATGGCTGTTTTTATCGTTCTCTTGTTTCGTCTAAATGCGGCGAAATTCGGTTTAGCGCCTACCATTGGACAACCATCCACGGGTTATCGTACCCAGCGACTTTGATGCTATGGTCCCACCATGAGCGCTATCAAGGACCTTTGGTATAAGTGGTAATTTCAGCGCATGATGGGTAGCTCTCGCCCCCCAGGCCGCATCGAGGCGCCAGGCTGGGGCATTGCCTGCATGGTTGGCGGCAGCCTGCTGCTGACCATGAACGATGGCGTGGTGAAATGGGTTGCCGGCGGCTTTGAACTGGGCCAGATCCTCTTTTCCCGGGGCCTGGCGGCCCTGATCATCATCGCTCTGGTGTTGTGCTGGCGTCGGGATTTCCATATCGTCTGGGCCCGTTATCCGAAATTGCAGTTGATCCGCGCCCTCCTGATAATCGCTAGCACCTTTTTCTTCGTCTCGGCTCTGCGCCTGATGCCGTTGGCGGACGCCATCGCCATTACCTTCGTCGGACCCATATTCGTCACCGCCATGGCGCCGTCGATCCTTGCCGAGCGTGTGGGCTGGCGCCGCTGGACGGCGGTGCTGGTGGGCTTTGCCGGTGTCCTCGTGATGTTGCGGCCGGGCAGTGATGGCCTGCGTTGGGTCGTCCTGCTGCCCGTCGGCGCGGCCTTGACCGGCGCCTGCGGCGATCTTCTGACCCGCCGCATCTCCCACGGCGAGGCTTCGGGCGTCACCTTGTTCTATTCCACCCTGGGCGTAACCCTGGCCGGTGCGGTCATGGCGCCGTTTGGCTGGCAGCCGCCGGGCCCGGTCGATCTGAGCCTTTTTACCCTGGCCGGAGCCTTGCTCTGCGGCGCACATTTTCTGCAAATCGAGACCTTTCGCTTTGCCGAGGCGGCGCTGGTGTCGCCGTTCAAGTATTCCTCGCTGCTCTGGGCCGTGGCCATCGGCTATCTCGTCTGGGGCGACCTACCCGATCGTTGGACATTGTTGGGCGCCGCCCTGTTGATCGCCAGCGGCATTTATATATTTCATAGGGAAAGTAGAGGTTCTGCCAACCCTTAACGCCACCCTGACCGCCCTCATACTGTTCGCCGCGACGCCGGTGGTGGCGGGATGCGAATGGGTGAGGCCGAACATCCTGGCGGAAGGCGACAGGGTAACGACCGAAACGAAGAGTGCTCTACTGGCTCACAATGAGGCGGTCGCAGCTTTTTACGGTTCTATAAGGTAACCATTGGGGCAACAATTCGAAAAAAAGAAAAGGCCAGTAGGCTTAGTTTTTTTCAATAGGTTACGTTTTTCGCTTTTCACTTAAGGATCAAATGTCGCGCTTCGATTTCGATACAACATACCCTACAAAAATAGCTGTTTTTGTCATGCCTTTGTTTCGCCTAAATACGGGGAAATGCGGTTTACTGTCAACCATTTGACAACCATTTTCGACTTATCGTGCCCGCCGCTTAGGCGCCGCGTTCGTGAACAGTCGTCTTGAGCTCTTCAAGCTGCCGCCGTGCGCCGGCGATCATGCACGCGAGATCGGACGTCAGCATCACCATGTCGAAGCCGCGCTCCACGGCGCCCGCCGCAAACGCCGCGCTGGCACAGTGCATGACGGCCTTTATGCCATGCTCATGCGCGGTTTTGAGGATTTTGTTGCAGGTGTCGAGGTGGAGCGGGTCGAGATTATCGCCGCGTGGTTCCAAACCCAACGCGAACGACAGATCTGCCGGCCCGATATATACGGCGTCGAGACCGGGTGTGGCGCAGATGGCGTCGAGGTTGGCGAGGCCCTCCTTCGTCTCGATCATGGCCATGATGATGATCTCATCGTTAGCGTTGGCCTGGTAGTCGGCACCGCCGTACTGCGCGGCGCGAATGGGTCCCGACGAGCGCATGCCGACTGGCGGATAGCGGCACGCCGCCACCGCCATCGCCGCTTCTTCGGCCGTATTAACCAGCGGCACGATGATGCCGTAAGCGCCCAAGTCCAAGGCCTTCATGATTGCCGCGGGCTCGTTCCAGGCGACGCGGACGATGGGGGTCGTATCCGTCTGCGATATCGCCTGCAGCAAGGGCCAGACGTTATTCATTTCCGAGGTGCCGTGCTGCAAGTCGACACACAGGGCATCGAAGCCCTGGCGCGCCATGACCTCGGCCGTGAAGCCATGGGATAGGGAGAGCCAGCCCAAGGTTACGTATTTACCGTCACGCCACATCTGTTTGATCTTGTTCGGCCGCATACTCAAATCTCCAGCACTTCGATTTTGATACAACATACCCTACAAAAATGGCTGTATTTAGCTGTTTTTGTCATACCTTTGTTTCGCCTAAATACGGGGAAATGCAGTTTACTGTCAACCATTTGACAACCATTTTCGACTTATCGTGCCCGCCGCTTAGGCGGTCCGTCCCGGCATACGGAGGCTCTGTTGGTAGCGACGACGTTGCTACTTCTCGTGGTCGGTGCCCAGATGGAACAGACAATCACCACGCTCGGCGCGGCCAGGGATGCGCTTGCAGATGACGACGCCAGCGGCATTGAAGCGGACGTCAGTTGGCTCTCTCCATGGTGTCTCGGGTTCATGGATTAGGCCGGCGAGCTGGCCTGCCTCAACTTCATCACCAAGCTCGACCTTAGGCTCAAATACGCCATCCTCGGACGCATAGGTGAAGAAATCCCAGGAATGAGCGGTCAGTACACGACTTTCGACGGGGGGCGCCTCGTCCGGACTAACCGCGCCATGCCAGACACCTAGATGCCTGAGGACACGGCGTGCCCCACCCTCACAGATGCGTAAACATTCCGGCGTTACTGTGCCGGTGCCTCCCATCTCGGTGCCGAGCGAAATCACGCCATGGTGGGTCGCTGCATCAGAAGTGGTCGCATTGTCGCCCTGGCCACTGGGAAACAGGAAGCTGTAGGGCGCCCCAAAGGCTCGTCCGAGCTCCAGCTTCACCTGGCGAATCTCCTCCGACATCTCAGATCCACCCAGGATCACCGTCGGTAGGTACATCAACGAGCTGCCGCCCGAATGTAGGTCGATGTAGTAGTCGGCCATTGTCAGTAGCACGGAATCAATGTAGTGGGCCAATGCTAGGGTTGGCGAGCCGTCGGCATCGCCTGGAAAGACACGGTTCAGGTTCAGCTGGTCTATTGGCGAGGTGCGAAGTCCTGCCTTGGCCGCGGGAAAATTCGCCATTGGCAGGATGATGACGCGACCGGTAACCTCTTCGGGCTCGATGTGACGGATTAGGTTGCAGAGTGTGATCTGACCTTCGTACTCGTCACCGTGCACGCCCGAGCTTAGAAGCACGGTCGGACCTTCTCCATTCTTGACACATACCAGTGGCACCGGAAGCCAGCCGTAAGCCGAGCGGTGAACCGAATGCGGTACTTGCAGATAGTCGCATTGCTTGCCATCACGCTCGAAGTCTATTGGTGTGCTCAGCCGCGTCGGCTTGTCTGCCATGCTAATTCTCCGGAGGTCCTAGGGGTTCGAAAACGTCTATACCGCAGATTTTTTAACGCCCAATGTGCCCTACGCAATTGTCATTGCGTCTGTTTTATTGTCCCCTATCGCGTTCCATGGGATACCTCACGATGCGCCAAGGAGCTGGAGGTATCATAGCCAGCCATCAAGTCGAGATCGATGGGCTCGCCACGTTCGGCCTTCACCATCGCCTGCTCCAGTCGGCCGACGGCATCGTCAAGCTCGTCCTCGGTAATAGTCAACGGCGGCACTAGGCGGATGTTGTTGCGCGAGGTTAGCAGGATCACGCCTTCACCCACGGCATTGAAGCGGATGCGTTCCGCCATGTTGAAATCCGCTTTTTTACTTTGCCGGTCCTCGACGATGTCGAGCATCTGGTACAAACCAAGGCCGCGCACATCGCCGATAAATTCAAAACGCTGCCTCAGGCGGCCTAGCTTCTCTTCCAGCAGCTCGCCCAGATGCATAGCGCGGGCCGTTAGGTCGTCGCGGATAACTATCTGCAGTTGCTTTAGAGCGATAGCGGCGGGCAGGGGATCGGAGGAATAAGTACCGGCCCAGGGCACACCCGCCTTGCCTCGGGCTTGTTCGGCAATCTCGGGCGTCGTCGTGGCACCGGTGATCGCCATACCCGCACTCATACCTTTGCCGAAGGTGACGATATCCGGGACTACATCATAATGCTCGAAGGCCCACAGCCGGCCCGTGCGGCCCGGGGCCAGTTGTGCTTCATCCAGAATCAGCATCGCCCCCCAATCCTCAGCCAGCGCCTGCAGCTTTTTAAGATATTCGGGCGGCGGCACGTTCATTCCGCCGGGCACTTGAATGGTCTCGGCCATGATCGCCGCGACTTGTTGGTTCGATAGATGATCCAATTGTTCAGCCGAGGCGTCGATGCAGGCAACGTTGCAACCCGGATATTTCAAGTTGATGGGGCAGCGATAGCAGCTTGGTGAATGGATAGCATTGCGTGCTGCCGGGATCATCAACGGCGCCATATTGGCACGGCGAGCGCCACCCACTGTGGTCATCGCCTCGACGCCCAGAGTGCCGCCGTGCAGGCCTTTCATCAACGAGACCAACTCGAACTTGCCAGTGACCCCGATGGCCATTCGCATGGCAATCTCGTTGGCCTCGGAACCGGTGACCGCAAAGTTGGTCACGGAAAGCTCTCCCGGTAGCGTTTCGGCCACCAGTTCGGCGTATTCCAAACTCCAGGGGTTGCTGTACCAAGATGCCTGATGGGCCAGCTGTTCAGCCTGGGAGCGCATACAGTCGACCAGTTCGGGGTGAGCATGGCCCAACACCATCGACATCATGCCCGAACTCATGTCGTAGTAGGCGTTGTTGTCCACGTCGATCAGTTTAACGCCTTCGCCGCGGTCGAACATAATCCGCGGCTGATGGCGCCAGCCCAAGACGTGTGCGGCATCACGATCCACCAGGTCCTGATGGTGTTCCGAAAATCCGAAGTATTCCTCAAGTGCCGACATCGCTGCTTCCCCCTAATAGGGCATTACCTCAAAATCCGAGATATATGGTAATCGTCCAGTTGCCGCTCGACAATGTCTGGAGTAACCGTTTTGCCCTGCTTGGCTGTCCATCTCGATTTCTTCGGTTCTAAGCGCTAAACATAACGAGAACCAGTCCACAATCCATTTAAGCCTCTATGCTGGCAACTTGCTCCTTGACGCAAAATTTTCCTGGTGACCGTCTGTGCCGCCTAAGCGATAGCACCGCCACCCTAATACCGGAAAAACGGGTTGCCAAAAATATCTGCTAGTTCCACAACTGGTAGGGACATAATTGCTACTTGGTCAAATCAGGCGTGTCGCCTCTTTAATGAGATCCTCTGCCGCTTTGCTAAGCAGATCTTCCATGCTATCCCCATGAACAAGTTCCCTACCTATCTCCAGCATTAGGGGCACTGCCAGAGGTGAAACCCTTTTCAGTTGCCTAAATTCGATGCGCCCCTGTATCCGACCCAACATCTGGCCCAAGCGGCCAATGTCGAGCAATCCGGTCGCGGCGTCGGCGTGGGTGGCACGTAGAAGAATATGGTTGGGCTCGTATTTGCGTAATACGTCATATATCAGGTCGGAGGAAAAGGTCATCTGGCGGCCTGTTTTTTCCTTGCCAGGATGGCGGCGGTCAATCAATCCAGCTATCAGAGCTACGTTGCGGAACGTGCGTTTCATCAGGTTGGATTCCGCTAGCCATTCCTCCAAATCATCACCCATCATATCCTCGCTTAGCAGACAATCCACATCCGCCACCGGGTTCAGGCTCCAAATCGCAAGCGCGTACTCAGAGGCAACAAATCCGAAAGGACTAAGGCCCCTGCGCTCCATGCGCCGGGTCAATAACATGCCCAGGGTTTGGTGCGCCAGGCGTCCCTCGAACGGATAACAGACCATGTAATGTTTGCCTCCGCGTGGAAAGCTTTCCACTAGCAAGCCTTCTTCACCAGGCAGAGTAGAGTGGCGGCGCTGCATTGACAGCCAATCTTTGACTGGTTCAGGTAAATCTCTTTGTTGTTTTCGGTCCGCCAACAACCTGCGGACCCGGACAGCGAGATAGGTGGAAAGGGGGAATTTGCCGCCATAATACGATGGCACTTTAGCTTCCTTCCCCGCTGCTCGGCTAACTGTGGCAGAGGTCTCGCGCAGGCCTTCGAACCTGAGAATTTCACCTGCAAAAGCAAAGGTATCCCCGATCACCAATTGGTCTATGAACCATTCCTCTATTTGACCCAAATTGCGCCCGCGCAACAGGCGCACGTTGATCATGGGCTCCTGGACGATGGTGCCGACATTAAGGCGGTATTGCTGGGCTACCCGTTGGCTGGTGATTTGATAATAACCGCTCGAATCAACAATCAGACGTGCATAGCGTTCGTATTGGCGCAAGGCGTAACCACCCGTCACCACATAGTCGAGTACTTGGTCAAAGGTATCCCGATCCAGATCATTATACGGTGCGGCACTGCAGATCTCTTCATATAAATCGGCCGCCCAAAATGGCCCGCCGCAGGCCACGCACAGGATATGCTGAGCCAGAACGTCTAGGCCGCCCTGGCGGCGTACCTCTCCATCCAATTC
>CAZDQC010000001.1:0-3891 GCA_964507245.1 uncultured Rhodospirillaceae bacterium | reverse complement strand
TTGCCATCTGTTCCGGCGCAGCCACGGTTGCCGACAGTCCGATCTGCCGTGCGGAGGGCGCCAGAGCCGCCAACCGGGCTAATCCCAAGGCCAGTAAATCCCCCCGCTTGTTAGGCGCTAGGGCGTGGAGTTCGTCAATGACCACATATCGCAAATGACGAAAATAGTGTCCTGCGTCCCGATAAGACAACAAAAGTGCCAGTTGTTCCGGTGTGGTCAACAACATATGAGGCGGTGATTTTCGCTGCCTTTGCCGCCGCGTTTGGGGTGTATCACCCGTCCGGATTTCGACCCGAATGGGCAAATCCATCTCGGCGATTGGCTCTTCCAGGTTGCGGCGCACATCAACGGCCAGTGCCTTCAAGGGTGACAAATATAGTGTATGGAGTCGGTTGTCCCAATCGGCATCCCCAACGCTAGCGATTAAATCGCACAGGCTGGGCAAAAATCCGGCCAGGGTCTTACCACCACCCGTAGGTGCCGTCAGCAGAACAGACTTACCAACCCTCGTCGCCCGCAATACCGATAGTTGGTGGTCCCGGGGGCGCCACCCGCGCCCTTTGAACCAAGCCGACAGGGACTGCGGTAATTCGGTATCCGAAAACAATGCGTCCATCCGCAGGAATATAGCCCGACGGCCAATGCCCGTCGCAATTATCCAGTTAGCGGGTCCACGCTTTACTCCAATTTTGCCAAAACGGTAATCGTCTAGCGGAGCAGGGAAACGATCCGAATTTCAAATCCAAATCCAACAGCCGAGAATATGGTAGTGGGAAAGATGGCCATTTCTGCAATTCAAAATACATCAATTCCATTACATTTTAACCGTTAACCCTCGCTTCAGCCATACGTCGCAATTCAGCGCGCTGGATCTTAGTGCCGTTGGCGCTTTGTGTAGTCGGGAACTCATCCAATGCGAAGATTCGTATCGGCGCCTTGAACCGGGCCATGCTGTCGAGGCAATGCATCCGCAAGGTATCTTCTTTGAAATCCGCCATGTTTAGCGGGATTACAAAACCTACAGCTCGCTGTGTTCCGTCGGCCAGTTTAATGCCAACCACCTGGCTGTCGATCACTTCGTTGTGATTGATCAGATGGTTCTCAATTTCTGCTGGGCTAACCAGAAAGCCGCCCAAGCGCAGCACATCGCCCATGCGTTGCAGATACAGGAACCGACCATCCTCCATCAGTTCCGCCAGATCGCCGGTGCGCAAATATCCATCTTCGGTAAAGGCTGCTGCAGTAGCCTCCGGATTGAGGTAATATTCCTTCATCAATGATGGCCCTTTGACTTCCAATTCGCCAGGCTCGCCCGGCCCTAATACGGCGCCACTGTCAGGATCCCTCACCCGGAAAGCCGATTGCTCGCTGACCGGTTTACCGCCACCGGCAATGCGTTCCAAAAACGGCAAATCCGTCGGCTGCAGGGCATACAAGGCCTGAACCTCGCTCATACCGTACAAACCAATCATCTTTATGCCACGCGCCTCCGCCCGGGCGGCCAGTTCAGCATAATTGGTGGCAAAAGCTGCACTACCAACAAACCGGACATTAGGCAAAGGTTGCTCCAAGTCATTGTTGTCCAGAATTGACTGGATCATGTCATCCGTGGCGTTGAAGTTAACCACGTTGTGCCGGTCGGCAAGCTGGACGGTCTGCAGCGGATCGAACGACGCAGTCAGGACCGTCGGCTGGCCCGAGGCAAGGCCGGCCATGATTTGAGTATAGCCAAACACGCCGCACAGGGGCATCATTTGTAGCAAAGCGCCGTTCGAGGTGCTGTAGCCGAAGCCGTCCGCCACCAATTTGGCGTGCCGAGCCAAGCTACCTTGGGTATGAAGAACGAACTTCGGTGCCTTGGTGGTGCCCGATGTGGTGAAGATGTTGCAGCCTAGGTCGGGTTCGCCATGATCCATTCCATAGGGTTTGCATTGGATCAGATCGTTGTAGCTAAACCGTTCGCAGTGAGTTATTGCGTCCGGAAAATTGTCGACCCGTTCCCCCTCGTCATAAAGCAGAATTGTCCTTAATCCTGCCAGGGCATCGTCGGCAGCCTCCGCCAGAAGTCTCAGAAAGTCGATGTCTCGAAAGCCAGGCCACATGACAAGAAGTTGCGAGCCCGAGCGGCGGATGATGTCTGAAACCTCAGCCGATCGGAACCGGGTGTTAACTGCTACCGCAATTGCGCCCAGACGGTAACAGCCCAGGCACAGTGCAAAGTAGGCCGGGCAGTTGGGGAGCCATAGGGCCACGCGCTCCCCTTTGTCAACGCCCAGATTTGACAATAATGACGCTGCTCGTCGACCTTGATCCTCCAGGCTCGCGAACGAAAGCGGTTCGTCATGATAGATCAACGCGGTATCATCGCCCTTCCGGGCAACAAAATCCGCCAACAGGGCGGTTACCGTATCCATATCGTCAGCTCACTCCGAACTAAATTTCACCACCGGCTTTGCGCATAATGCACCTCAAGTCGATAGCAAAAATCAAAAATTCGCCAGCGCGCTGCTCGATGCCATCGCTTGTTAGGGCCATTTTCCTTTCTGAATTGCAGCGAAAACAACCTGCACGAATGTCAATAATTATGCAACGTCGTCCGGGCGTATTAGCCTGCCTTCATAATTCTTGAAGCCGCCAATTCAGAGCAGAACAATTAATCAGGCACATGGATCCGCCCTTCCATATAGAATGCGCATTTGCCTCCCAGAATGACCCTGTCGCCTTCAATTTTGCAACTCACGTCACCACCACGCTTGGAAATTTGCCTTGCCGTCAATTCAGTTTTTCCTAGGCGTTCGGCCCAATATGGCACCAGAGTGCAGTGAGCCGAACCCGTCACAGGATCCTCGTCGATACCTGCCATCGGTGCAAAAAAGCGAGAAACAAAATCCACATTATCTCCCGGCGCCGTGGCAATCACATTAGCGTGCAGGTTTGGGTATGTCGGCTTCAGACCGGCGACCTGGCTTTGGGCCTCATAGACCAAAAAAATGTACGGCGAGCCATGCAATTCGCGAATTCTCATACACAGCTGTGGCGCCAAACCTATTGCTTCCAAAATTGCAATCTCCGGCGCAAATACCTCGCCTGGAGGTAGGGCGGGAAAGTCCATAGTAAGGCTCTTGCCATTACGCCGAACATTCAAGGTGCCCGAACGGGTCTCGAATGCCACTTCCCGGCTCAGAAGCATCAGATGGTTGAGAATTACGTAGCCCGCCGCCAAAGTAGCGTGCCCGCACAAATCAACCTCCATTGACGGTGTGAACCAGCGCAGACGAAATCCCGCACCTTCTGCTACAAAAAATGCCGTCTCGGACAAGTTATTTTCCGAAGCGATAGACTGCAGTACATCGTCGTCCAGCCAGCGTTCCAGGGGACAAACAGCTGCTGGGTTGCCACCGAAGAGAGTCTCGGTAAAGGCATCTATCTGAAAAATTGGAATTTGCAAGGTAGAATACCCAGTAATGGGGTCAATCAACCAGATTGCTTCGAATTCGTCTCTATGATTGACCTAATTGTTAGTGTCATTTTTACTGTTGTCATCTTTACAATATTTTATCCCAACTATCCCACAAGCTGTAGTTCAGATACGAATTCGCCACGGTAGTCCAACAAGAATGCCTTACGTGAAACCCATGTTTTACTTCACCGCAGGGGAAACTAATACCAGTCAAGTCCACGTTTCTCACCCCTCTACAAAACCAGCACTACATAAACTACCGCGGCCCCGACCGCATCACGCGGTCCTTGTTTGCTAGTGGTGTTATTCGACTATTATCTGAGCGTTTGTGATGCCGCTATCTAGGATCTGCTGCAAAACTTTGTCAGCCGTCTCAACAGAATTGAGAGGCCCCATGCGGACGCGGAACATCTCCTGCCCCTTGATGAACA